>CAYRHB010000073.1:0-19095 GCA_964424035.1 uncultured Leptolinea sp. | reverse complement strand
CAATCCCCGTTGCGCCGGATGTGATCCATATCAGGTTGGAATACAACCAATTTAGTAATTCTGACCGTTGAAGAGCAATGGGATATGGAGCCAGTGAGGGGACAGCTCCCAGTCCAATGGATACGATGCTGCTGGCAATCGTGATCTCCAGATCATTTTGATCTCTCAGCGGCTGCGTGAAGGGGATGGTCAGGTGGTTGTTCCACAGATTGGCGGTGGGTTGAGCAAGATCGCCCAATTTATATACCCTCTCGTGGTTCAACCGAATTTCGACGGCATTGCCCATTATTTGAGGCAGGATCAGAGTATCGCCGTCAAATGCGGAAAAGGTTGTGGCAAGCGTCATCATGTTGACGCCGGGAGACAATTCCAGACAAAAAGGCAACAGCATGGTCCTGGTTTCCCCGTTGTATGTCACGTCCCAGGATTCTAATGGGGTACCCACCGGTTGAAGGGGGAGAATCAGGATGGCATTGAATCCAATAAAAAGCAGGAAGGCCAACGTTATTATGAGAAAGTTTTGCCGGAAGTTTGAATTAGTCATAACCGAAATGAACATTGAATCTACGTCATTCAATTCACCAAAAAGGAATTGATGCTGTCCGTGTCGTTATTGTAACATTTCCATTTTTAACTGCTATGAAAAATCTATGAAATTTTATGAGATCCATCCTTACTGATCACCGGAAAATGACTTTCTTCATGACCAATACTGAAAATCTCTATTTGCTTTCTATAAGGTTGGGATCGCGTTCGCGTTGCCCGCCCCTGTTTTTAGATTGTTGAAAGGGGTGCAATTGGCCAGGTCTAAAGCAAGTCCCCAGAATCTTCTCAAAAAACGCCTCACAGGAAGCCCCAGGAGCGACGAAAACGACCCCCGGGGTATAAAATGACCTGTGATTTTTGTCAAATTTTTAATCAGGCTATAATCCCATTGAGTTAATCCAGGATCCATCATAAAACCGGCGGGAGGTCGACTTTCTTCCGCCTGATCGGGGAGCCCGTATGCCGCGTGACATCAGCAGACAGGAATACCTGCGGCGCATCCACCGCGTGCAGGATTATATTGAAGCCAATATCTCCAGGCCATTCACGCTGGAAGAACTGGCGGATGTCGCGGGTTTCTCAAAGTTCCATTTTCACCGCATATTCAGTGGAATAGCGCGCGAATCCCTGCTTCACTATGTGAACCGCATCAAACTGGAGCGGGCGGCCGCGGCCCTTGTCCACCGGACAGACCTGTCAGTCACCGATATAGCCTACCAGTACGGGTTCACGGATTCCGCTGTGTTTTCCCGCGCGTTTAAAAGTCACCATACCGTCAGCCCGATCGAGTACCGGCGGCAGTTCCGCAAGAATCGCAAAGAACCGGATGAACCCGCAGCGTACAATGGGAACCGTTCAACCGATGAACCGGACGAAAGGATGGGTACGGTCAGCGGCCGGGTTGAAGTTGTGCCTGTGGACAGTATCAGGGTTTTGTATGTGCGCTATACCGGCACATACGCAGGCCTGGCGGACGCGTTCCCCGGGTTGTTATCGGAGTTGTTCGGATTTGCCGCAAAATACAACCTGTTTGAGTCGGGGAAATCAGCCGTGCTGTCCATCTACCATGACAATCCGGGATTTACCAGACCGGACCAGTTGCGAACGAGCCTGTGTCTCACCATCCCCGCAGACATAACGGTCCCGCAGGATGATGAGATCGGAAGCATGACCATCCCCTCCGGTGAATACGCCATCGGGCACTTCGAGATCTGGCAAAACGAGTACCCGGCCGCCTGGGACTATCTGTACGGCGAATGGTTGCTGAACAGCCCCTACCAGCCGCGGGATTCTTCTCCCTTCGAACTGTACCGCAGCAATCCGGATATCAACCCCGGCACCAGACAGCAGGTGGATATCTACATCCCGGTTGAACCGCTCATACCATAATTCAGTACGGGAGATCATTGAATGGATAACATTACTGTAAAAGGCGCCCGCGTCCACAACCTCAAAAATTTTGATATTTCCATTCCAAAGAACAAACTGGTGGTGGCGACCGGGATCAGCGGCTCGGGGAAATCCAGCCTGGTGTTTGACATCATATTCGAAGAAGGACGCCGGCAGTACCTGCAATCACTGGGAATACTGGCCGGTTTTGAAGAAGAAGAGAAATTCGATAGCGTATCCGGCATTGGCCCCACCATAGCCGTGCAGCAAAGCACCATCCGCCAGAGCAATCCCCGTTCAACTGTGGGGTCGCGAACCAATTTGATCAACCGGCTGGTGTTGCTCTATGCGGCCGATGGTCAACCGGATTGTTCAATCTGTGGCGTGCCGACCGGAACCGACCGCATCTGTCCGCGTTGCGGCCGCGAGGAGGAGCGTCTTCCGGCTACATTTTTCTCGTACAACTCACCCAACGGTATGTGCCTTACATGCCAGGGACGCGGCGCGTACTACAAGATCAACCTGCAGAACCTGATTCCGGATGATCACATGACATTGGAGCAGGTCTTTGATGGCATAGGGATGTCACCCGGTTATATGCGCCTGTTCCGGTGGAAATATGCCGGAAACCTGGATACCGCTTTTTCCGCCCTGGCGGAAGATATGAAGGAAGAGATCATTTACGGCCATTATGTCAGCGGCCGCTCAGACCGCACCACGACCTGCCTGACCCGGGTGCTGCAATCGCGCCTGCGCCGCGGAGAAGACCTGCAAGGAATGTACGAAAGGGTGGTATGTCCGGCTTGCGGCGGTTACCGGGTGGGGGAGGAAGCCCGGCGGGTGCGGATCGGCGGCCGGCATATCGGCGAGCTGGGGATGATGACCATCGGTGAATTGCATGATTTCCTTTCCGGTCTCCACGGAAAAGGGAATTTATCGATGTTCGGCCGGAATCAGTTGAATGACATCCTTCAAAAAACCAACCAGCTGATCCGCTCACGGCTTGGTCATCTGACCCTGTACCGTGAAACGCCTACCCTGAGCGGCGGTGAGATCCAGCGGTTATTCCTGAATGTGCACCTGGACTCGCGGATGGATTCCCTGATCTATGTTCTGGACGAACCCACGGTGGGATTGCACGAATCCGAAAAGGCCGACCTGCTCAAATCGGTTCTGGAATTAAAAGAGATTGGAAACACGGTGATTGTGGTGGAGCACGACCGTGGCACGATCGAAATGGCAGACCACATCATTGATATTGGTCCCGGCGCGGGTGTGCACGGCGGGCAAGTCGTCTATCAGGGCAGCCTGTCCGGGTTGTTGGACTGTGCCGATTCCATCACCGGGCAGTACCTCTCCGGGCAAAAAACCATGCCTGCCCGGGCACGACTTCCCATTAATGACTCTGTTCCCCGCCTGGTCATGGAACATGCCTGTACAAACAACCTGCAAGACGTAACCGTATCCTTCCCGCTGGGTCGGCTGGTGGGTATTGCCGGTGTTTCGGGCAGCGGGAAAAGCTCGCTGATCTCTGATACCCTTCTACCGCTGCTGAAAACCTGTGCACATGGCAGCCGGTTGGAAACAGAAGCGGCGGATCTGGATGATGATTCTGACCCGGTTAATGCATTGATGATTGTGGACCGCTTGACCGGCTGCGAACAGATTGACGGGTACGCGGAGATCTCCCAGTCGCCCATCGGCCGCAACATGAATTCCACCCCCGCGTCTTATATCGGCATCTGGGACAAAGTCCGCGCCCTTTTCGCCGCCCTCCCGGATGCCGTAGAGGCGGGATTGACAGCCGGACACTTTTCCTTCAATTCGAACGGTGCCTGTGAAACCTGTGGCGGCAGCGGGGTTGAACTCATCCGACTGGGGGGAAATCTGGTGATCGAAAAAACCTGCGCGGCCTGTGGCGGGAAGCGGTTCAACGAAACCGCGCTTTCTGTGACGTACCGCGGCCGCAACATTCATGATGTGCTGGAGATGAGTGTATCCGATGCTGCGGTTCTTTTCTCTGACGTAAAGGGAATCGCGTCCGCGCTCAAGGTGATGGACCGCATCGGTATGGGGTACATCCGGCTCGGGCAGCCCACGCCTACCATCAGCGGCGGTGAGGCACAGCGCATCAAACTGGCAAAAGAGATCGGACGGCGGCGCAAGGGCAACATCCTCTATGTGTTGGATGAACCGACCACCGGCCTGAGCATGTATGACACGGCGCGCCTGATCGAACTGCTGGATGAACTGGTAAGAGCCGGGAATTCCATCATAGTTATTGAACATAACACAGATGTACTCAAAGCCTGCGACTGGATCATCGAACTGGGTCCGGGCGGCGGCGTGGATGGCGGCCGGGTGATTGCCGAAGGCACGCCGGACGCGTTGAAAAGCAAGCCCAATTCCATCACGGGGAGGTACCTGTGATGCAACGGGATTACTGGCCGACCGGCGAATGGAAGACTGCCGAGCCTGCCGCAATGGGTATGGATGACACCGTGCTGGCGGGATTGGACCCCTTGATCCGAGCCCGGTATACCAACCTGAATGGCATTGTCATCGTGCGGCACGGGTTTGTTGTTTATGAGCGGTACTACAACCGTACCGGTCCAGATGATGCCCATAATGTGGCATCGGTGACCAAGAGCGTCATCTCAGCCCTGATCGGCATGGCCGTCGCGGACGGGTTGATCAAAAGCCTGGATGATAAAGTGCTGGACTACTTCACCGAATATGCCGCCAGCCCGGCAGATCGACTGAAGAAGGAGATCACCATCCGCCACCTGCTGACGATGACCGCGCCGTATCCATTCCCCGACTGGCATGAACCGTTTGACAGGATGCGCCGGCAGCCGGACTGGGTGAAATTCGCGCTGGATATGCTGGGGCAGGGTGGCCAGGTTGGAGCGTTTAAGTACTGTACGTCGGGTGCGCACCTGCTTTCGGCCATTCTCACCCGCGTGACTGGGAAGACGGCTCGCGAGTTTGCCAATCAGCGCTTGTTCGCGCCGACTGGAATGCGGCAGATTCCGGACAACCCGGAACAGGGGTTTTCACCGAACCATCTGTACGGTTCAGGGGTGAAAGGATGGCTGCACGATCCGGCAGACCTGTCTACGGGCGGGTTCGGGCTCACGCTGACCGCGCGTGATATGGCGCGTTTCGGGTACCTCTATCTGAACGATGGCCAGTGGGACGGCCGGCAGGTGGTACCGGAAGCCTGGGTGAACGAGTCGTGGCAGCCCGCGGTGGCGGCGTTTGAAAAACTACATTACGGCTACCTGTGGTGGCTGGGTGAGGAAGACGGCATAACCATCCGCCTGGCGACCGGGGATGGCGGAAACATCATCTGCTGCGTGCCGCAGTTGGATCTGGTAGTGGCGGTGGCATCAAAACTGGTGCGCCGTGCCGCTGACCGCATGGAGCTGGTACGCAAATACGTGCTCCCCGCGGTGAGAGGGTAAATCTATTGCAATAATATATCAATAATGATATGTTCCTGCAATGAAATCTAACAGAGCAGGTGCGATTATGAGAGATCCAATCCCACCAAACTTGGAAGGTTCCGCAACGAGCGGATCACCTGATGCTGCCGGCCGGCCAGGCGGGCGATGACGTATTCCATGCCATCGCGGCAGAGCAGGGCGGTATCCATTCCCATCCGGCGGGCGGCGTCACAGTTGGCTTTGTTGTCATCCACGTACAGGGCGTCCCGCGGGCTGACGTTCAATTCGTCCAGCGCAGCCTGATACAGGCGCGGATCGGGTTTGATAAGACCTAGCTGAGTGGAGATGACAAAACCGGAAAAATGTTGGCGCATTCCGGCATGTATGAACACATCCTCCAGTGACGGCCAGGAAGCGGCTGCCACGGCCAGTTTGCTGACCTTCGCCAGCCGGTGCAATACATCGATTGCATCCGGCACGAATTCAAACTTTTCCGGGTTGTGCACCATGTCACCCGCGACGGCTTCGATCTGCCGGGCTGTGATCTGCAGGCGGGGCAGGCAGGCGAAAAGCATGCGGTAATATTCGTTGAATAGCTGGAGCTCATCCTGTTTGGTCTGCACCACCGGGTAGTCCGCCAGAAGCTCTGCTGCCTGGGCAAAGGCCGCGTTGCGTTCAATGTCGTGGTAGGCGTTGAACCGGCGGACCGGGATGATTTCGAAAAAGTTGGGCGGGATGAACCAGTGGCCGGTGACCGGCCTGACCAGAACGCGGTGAGCTTCAAAGAGGATGGCTTTGTACATGGGTGTATTATGGCTGATTATCGGGGTTTATTCAAATTGGAAAAGAGTATTTATTGGGTGGGATCGCTTTGCCTGCCCCTGTCTCTTAGTCTAAAAAAAAAGGGTGGGATCGCTTTTGATCCCACCAGAACATGATTTAGCAAGTAACTATCCAAGATTTATACAATACCCGGTAACTGTATACAATTAACCATGCCTGAATATCGCCGGATTTTCCAATCGGGTGGAACGTATTTTTTCACCATCGTCACATATAAAAGAAAGTCACTCTTCTCATCCCAACAATGTCGGGATATTCTCCATTCGTGTTGGCAGGAAGTTCAATCCCGCCACCCCTTTACGACAATCGCGCTTTGTCTGCTTCCCGATCATATGCATACCATCTGGAAATTACCCGAAGATGATGCAGATTACCCCATGCGGTGGAAGGAGATCAAACGGCTTTTTACCCGGAGATACATTGATCAAATTGGATCAGACGGTGGACGGAACGAATCACACCAGGTTCAAGGGGAAGCTGCCATCTGGCAGCGTCGATATTGGGCGCATGTTGTAATGGATCAGGAAGATCTCAATAATCATATTGATTACATACACAGCAATCCATTGAAGCATGGATTGGTGAACAGGGTCGCGGATTGGCATTATTCAACATTTATGAAGTATGTAGAAAAGGGAATATATCCGACCGACTGGGGCGGTGAGAATGAATGTCGATTGTTGGAAAAGTTCCGGGGTGAATAATGAGATGGTGGGATCAACTGCGATCCCACCCTATAACTGCACAACCTTTTATGAAGTATGTTAAGAAGGGAATTTATCCAACCGACTGGGGCGTTGAGAAGGAAATTCGATTATTGGACAGGTTAAGAGGTGAATAATGAGGTGGTGGGATCAACCGCGATCCCACCCTATAACTTCAAAGAGGATGGCTTTATACATTGGGTGTATTATGGCTGATTATCGGGGTTTATTCAACCTGGCCTGGGATTTCCCGTGGTGGGATTCCCTAAAAGACAGGGGCAGGCGAAAGCGATCCCACACTATAACTATTGCAGAAAGTCTATCTTATGAGTATCAGATATGCTTATATTAAACTCACCTGTTTTCCCTTCTTTCGTTTCAGACAATCCTGAAAAACCAACGAGTCGAATTCGGGCATTTTGGTATTCACCAATCATAAAACAATAATCTATAAATTCCTTTTGATCTGTGATATTTCCCCTACCATCCAATTGAATGAAAAATGATTTCCATAACAGAATAATTGAATCGTCAGAGAAATCAAAACGAACAGGAGATCCAATATTATATATATTTTTATCTGCTTTATAACGAGAGGGAAGCTTTATATCTTCAAGTCCTGTTGGTAAAGGAGAATCGGTATAGGTGAAACTTCTCAATTTGTCAAATGGAATAATAAGTTCTTCCTCTGTTGTTATTCTGTCTTCCAATACAGAAAATACGATATAAAATCCCCGGGTTTCTTTTGTTGGTGCTTTACCAATCCAACTACCTTCACCGACATATTTTGCCTTGACATTTCGGACGTCATACTGATTGTTTTTTCGATCAAAGATTTTTATACCGGGAATAGGTGTCCTAGTTAAAACTGGAAGAGTTTGAACCGGAGTGTAAGTTAAAGATATTCGATCCTTTTGTGGAACAGAACTCCATTGTGTTCTTTCTGCTGATAGGGTCAACTTTACCTGGGATTCAACAGTTGCGTCTATATCGGTTTTTATTGTTACATCCCTAAATAAATAGCCGCTGGAGAATAAAAAAAGTATTATCAAAAGCATTAATGCAAAAAAATTTTTTTGTTTCCATATACTAGGTTTATTATTCATATTAAGTTAAGCTCCTTTTTATCGAATAGTTGTTCTCATCATACTAAGGAGGTATTTCCACCCTTGACCTCTTTTAGTCAAAGCGATTCATGTTGCTTTATATATCCCTGTAGGATATTGCGTTCCAATACATGACAAGATTATGCATAGATTATATTATAGTCATTCTGAGTGATTCCCTGAAAGACACAGACAGGCGGCCACGGTACCATCTATAAACTATGGTTTCTCGTTAGTGTTCTTGTCGGTAACAAATACCGCTCGAAAATCATACCCTGGAATAGCGTCATATACACTCACATAAATGTTTTTTCAGGGATTGAAAATACGATTTCTCCCTTCCCTTTATCAGTGTATCGGGTGGGATCGTTTTGCCTGCCCCTGTCTCATAGGGGATCCCACCAAAACAAAATTCAAGATGAAACATTTTCCGGGTAAACAGTAATTCCAATGGAATTTGTTTCACCGTCTGATCTCATATACCAGCAATCCGTCTGAACCGTAAAAGTCGGTGTCGATCTTTTCCACCAGATGGTACTGCTCTATGAAGCGCACATCGCGCAGCAGGGTCTTGCGTCCGTACACTTCCAGGATCACCACGTAGGCCGGTCTTTCGTCCAGTATCAACCCGGCCGGGACGGCATAATTGATCACGTATTGTTCCGCGGGCAGCGGGTAATAATTCCCGGTGACCGGCGAATTCAGTCCGACCAGGTCGAGGATGGGGGCGCGGGTCTCCCATCCCAGCACGCCCACATCGCCCGCGGCCAGCACATCACCGGGACGGTAGTCGCGCAGCACCACGTCCGCCGCCTGTCTATACAGGTCCTCCAGTTTCGTCCAGGCCATATCCGGGCAGGGGGTGCGGTTGCCGTGGTCATGCACGGGAACCCACTCGCTCATCACACTGGCCAGCGGCAGGGCAAACATCAGCAGAAGAACGGCCCATTGCTGGCGGCGGGGGAAGGGCGCCATGAACGGCGCTCCACGGATCAGGCGTTCGATACCCACCAGCACAATCAGAATGTACAGGGGCAGCGGCGGGGTGAGGTACCAGCGGAAGATCAACGGGTTGGGGATGGAGAATGCCGCCAGATAAACCCAGGGATAGATGACCAGCGGCCAGGCGGCAGGCAGTCTCTTGAGGAACGGGCGCGCGCCGATCAGGGTCAACACCGGGAAGAGTACCAACCCGATGCCCACACCGATAGGCCCGGTCAGTTTGTTGCCCATAAAGGGCTGTGAATAGTGTTGCAGCAGTCGGATGAAGGAGGCGAACTCGTCCAGCCGGTAGGCGGCCATCTTGGCGGTGATGGAATGGGGCAGCGGCCAGCCGTAATAGACCCACGCGAACCCGTACCATCCGGCAGCGGGCAGGATCAATGCCGCCCATTCCGGCAGCGCCGGTCCGGTTTCTTTGCGGCGGAAAATTCCCCACAGGCGATCAAGCACCAGAAAGACCAGCAGAATGGCGGCGTCCGGACGGGTGATCAACGCCAGAGAGGCGCACAGCGCGGCGGGTACGCGGCGTTTTACCACATGCGCCGTACCGGCGGCGGTCAACAGGAAGACGAAAAGGCTGGTCTCCATGCCGCCGATGGCAAAGGTCACCGCGTAGGGGTGCAGCGCCCAGATGATGGCGGCAGCCGTTCCGGCGCGGGCAAACCCGGCTTTTTGACCAAGCCGCAGGAGCAGCAGGCAGGTGAGGCTATCTGCCGCGGCAGAGATAAGCAGCGCCGCCCACGGGTAGGATGTGTTTTCACCGCCAACGGCACCAACGCCGGCCATGATCAGGCTGAACAACGGAGTGGTCGTTCCCAGTACCCGTTCACCCGGATTGTAGACCAATCCCTGACCTTCGATCAGATTGCGGGCGTAGCGGAAGGTGATGTAGGCGTCGTCCACCACGCGCGGTCCGGGGATGATACGGGCGGCCAGGGCGAGGAAGACGATCAGAACGGGAAGGTATTTTCGCAAGGATGATCCGTTGTTGTTTGATCCTAGATCGTGCCATCAACCCGCATATCGGCAATGACCTCTTTCAGGGCGAATTCAAAGGATGGGAGGGTTATGCCAAAAGTCGGTTCGAGCAGCAGGCTCTTGATGAGAATGTGATGGTTGCGCTTTGCCGGACGCGCCATCTCAAGGACAGTACTGGGCGTAACCCAGTCCGGGTCCATATCAATGGCTTTCAGGAAGGTTTGCAGGTAACCGGCCCGGGTGATTATTCCGGAATTGGCGAAATGGTAGGTGCCGTAAAAGGATGTCTTCAGCATGATGGCCAACGAGCGGGCGATATCACGCACGGAACAGGCGGTTGAAAAAGTATCCCCGGCGGCTACCGTCTTCTGGCCGGAAAGCGCGTTATGCCGCGCCTTGAGCAGATTGTTGCGGGTCAAACCGCCGGTACGGCCAAAGAGCAGGGGCAGGCGCAGGTTGAAGTGTTTGGGAAGGTATTGCAGAACCAGTTTTTCAGAAGCCAGTTTGGTGTAGCCGTACACATTCAGTGGATCGCGGGCTTCATCAAATTCGTGGTAGGGTTCATCCCGGTCGCCGGGAAACACGCTTTCCGAGCTGGCATGCACGAAGACGGCATCCAGTTCACGGGCGGCGCAAACCACATTCCAGGTGACAAGGGTGTTGGAGGTCCAGGCCAGGGCGGGATCAACCTCGCAGGAATCCGGGTCACGATTTCCGGCCGTGTGGATGATCACATCCGGTTTTGGTTTCCGGAACCAATCGAGGGTAGCGTTGAAATCAACCAGGTCAAGATCATGGTGCGACGGCAGGGGGAGCATGGTGTATTCCGTACCCAGCGTGCGTATACATTCTTCGCCCAGAAGACCCTGGGCACCGGTCACAGCAATTTTCATGGCAAGTCTCCAGTCGAATTCGATACGGATAAGAGTTTGGTCAATTAATCATACCAAATTACGTGATCCGGGTTTTTGATTGCTTCTAACGCGCGGTATGGTAGGGTTTTGGGACATTTATAAGATGCAAAATGTAGGGTAGAAGCAACTGGTATGGGATGTGCCAGAAAAGAAAAGACTGTTCTCCAGTTGCTTCTACCGTGGCACGATTGAAAATGATACACGATCATGCGATTGGAACCGAATTTGTTGGGTAGAAGCAACCGGTGGAAAATGTGCCGGAAATGGTAAAGCGGGGCTCCGGTTGCTTCTACCGGGATTTCAATATATTTAGAACATGTCCGTGCGGTAGAAGCAGGCGGAGCCGAATCCGTTCATGAAGAATAGAAAATCGCCGCCTGCTTCTACCCTACAATTGTTTCGATTAATTTGAAATCCGAATCCAATTCCCAACCAAGCGGGTTGTTGCGAATGTAATCCCTTGCAGCGTTCAAATGGTCTTCGTCCCTGATGATCCTGTCGTAATAGGATCGTTGCCAGATTTGCCCTGAAAAGCCCAGAGCATGGACTCGTTTTGTCGTCAATGATTTAAATGTTTGAACAATGGAGATCAATGTTGGACTTTTTATTTGATCTGTTGTAGTGGTTTCGGAATTTATAGTTAAAATCCCGTGAAGGTGGTTGGGCATTATTACATAGTCATCCAGTTCAATATTGAAAAATCCCCGTAGGTTTTTCCATGTGATGTCTGCCACAGTCCCTACATTGGATAAGGTTATGGAATGATCATCATACGATCCAAATAGACATTGATGCCTGTAAGCGCAAATTGTGACAAAATAAGCTGTTGAAGTGGAATAATCATATTCGTGCAATCGCATATGTTTGCGAACTGGTTTGTCCATTGTGTGATTATATCGATTTGTGCGTCGCATTGCAGGGTAGAAGAAACCGGTTGGTAATCCGCCAGATATCCGGATGCCTTCACTGACACATGATTGAGATAATGAATTAATCATGAGGTAGTAACCGTAAACTGTAGGGTAGAAGCAACCGGTGGATAGTATGCCGAATGTAAGAATTCAAGTTTCCGGTTGCTTCTACCGGAGTACGATTGTGTATGAGACACGATTATGCGATAGGAACCGAAATTTGTAGGGTAGAAGCAACCGGTATGTATTATGCCGGATGTAATAAACCAAGTCCCCGGTTGCTTCTACCGGGACTTCAATATATTTAGAACATGTCCGGGCGGTAGAAGCAGGCGGAGTCGAATCCGTTCATGAAGAATAGAAAATCGCCGCCTGCTTCTACCCTACGAGTATTGTTTTAGAATGTAATTAAAAAATTCTTTATTCCGCCTGCAGGCAGACGAACTGGTAGGGTTTCATCACAAAGTCTTGCGGTGGGAACACATGGTCCGAAAGCAAATCATAGTACTCATACCCCAGGCCATATAGACGCAGTAAATTGGCCTGTACCGCCTGGTCCCGCTCGCTGAAATTGGCAAGTACAACCACCCGGCGGGTGCCATCTGACCGCACATACCCGAATACCGACGGATTGCCCGTATTGATGAAATCTGTTTCGTGCCCGCTGAAAGCCGAGTCTGAACGGCGTATGCCGATAATCTTTTTCAAACCAAGGAAAACCCGGGAGGCCGGACTTTTGCCATCATCCCGCCTGGCCGCTTTCTTCCAGTCAAATTTGGGGCGGTGAACCCAGCGGCTGTCCTGCATCTTGTGCGGATCATCCCGGAAGGAATAATCGTTCAGTGTGGCCAGCTCATCACCCAGATAGATCAACGGAATACCACCAATGGTCATCACCACAGAATGGATGAGCAAAATACGGGCAACCGCCATATCGGTCAGCAATTTATCCTTTACCTTCAAGGCTTCTTCCAACCCGGCCAGTGACGCGCAGGTGCCGGAAATCCGGCAGTCCCCGGTTTTGGGGTTTTCCTGGAAGGGAAGTCCGCGGGCAAAAGAGCCTTCAAACCGGCCGGTATAGAATTCGTTCAGGAACCGGCGGTGGTCGTAACCGTTCATCCACAGGCGGGCGGCATCTTCATCGGAAAAGGTCCAGCCGATATCGTCGTGGCAGCGCACATAATTCACCCAGGCGCACCCCGCGTCGATGGCAAAGCGGCTACGCATGGATTCTTGTAACAGGCTGACCTTGCGTGTGGCCAGGCTTTCCCACAACAAGGCCATTAAAAGTGGATTGTAGGAAAGCTGACATTCATCCGGTCTGATATAGCGGGCTACCTCGTCCGGGTGCACTATGGCTTCCGATTTGAAGAGCAAAGCCGGGGCGGCGATGCGGGCGCAGGCGTTGAAAGCCTGAATCAACAGATGTGCCTGTGGAAGATTTTCACATGAAGTACCCATCTGCTTCCAGATGAAAGCAACCGCATCCAGGCGCAGGATCTCAACTCCGGCATTGGCCAGGGAAAGCATCTCGCGTGCCATGGCTATGAACACTTCGGGGTTTGCGTAATTCAAGTCCCACTGGTATGAGTGGAATGTTGTCCATACATAGCGGTTGAATTCCGGGAACCAGGTGAACGCGCCGGGGTGCTCATCCGGGAAGATCTCACGCAGTGTGCGCTCATATTCATCCGGAATGGTCCGGTCAGGGAACATGTAGTAATAGTTACTGAAAACCGGATCCCCGGAGCGGGCTTTCATTGCCCATTCATGTTCCTGGGATGTGTGGTTGAACACAAAATCGAGAACCAGGCTGATCCCGTTGTGGCGCAGTTTCGCGGCCAGTTCGGTCAACTCTTGCATCGTCCCGATATCCGGATTTACCTCACGGTAACTGCTGATGGCATAACCACCGTCATTCTCACCCGTAGGGCTGCGGAAGAGGGGCATGAGGTGTAGATAGGTGATCCCCAGTTCCGTAAAATAATCGATCTTCTGTTTTAGACTGTCCAGGTTTCCGGCAAAAAGATCAACATAGCAAACACCACCAACATGGTTGTTGGACTGGAACCAGTCCGGTTCATTCTGGCGCTGGCGGTCAAGTTCTTTCAATTCAAAAGACCGCTCCTGCCATGATTCGACCAGGGTTTCCAGGAGGCATTCCAGGTGGTAATAGAAATCATATTGATCACCGTAAACCTGAACCAGAGCGTTGAACAGAACCTCGAAGTTGGCTGTCAATTGGCGGTTGAAAAGTTCCCAGTCCGCGGGTGATTCGCGCTGGTAGGATTTGAAGGTGGTCTGTAACCGCGGAAACAGCCGGGCAAAAGTCCGTCCGGCTGCATCCGAAGGAAAGGAGGAAGGATCAGGCATTGCCGGCAGATTATCCCTTTACGGAACCTGCCATCAATCCGCGCACGAAGTAGCGCTGCAAGGCAAAGAATATGGTCAACGGAAGGATCATGCTGACAAAAGCACCGGATGTCAACAGGTGCCAGTCGGCGCCTTTTTCTCCCACCATGGCCGCCAATGCCATGGTCACCACACGGTTCTGGTCTCCCAGGAATACCAGGGCAACCAGGTAGTCATTCCAGACCCACAGGAACTGGAAGATGGCGAAGGAAGCCAACGCGGGAACCGACAGGGGGAGGATCAGGTCGGTGAAAATGGTGAAATTGGACGCGCCGTCAATGAAAGCGGATTCAAGAATATCCCGCGGCAGTGTTGAAATATAGTTGAACATCAGATACACAGCCAACGGTAGGCCAAAGCCGGTATGTGCCAGCCACATGGCCAGGTAGGTGCCGTTAAGGCCAAGTTTGGTGTAATCCTGCAAAATTGGGACAAGGGCGAGCTGCAATGGAACCACAAGCAGGGCAACCACCATGGTAAAGAAGAATTTTCGGCCGGGGAAATTGATCCATGCGAAGCCATACGCGGCAAAGGCGGCTATGAGGATGGGAATGATGGTTGATGGAACGGCTACCGCCAGGGAGTTCAAAACCGCAACACTGAAGTTGCTTCCCTTGCGGACGATCGTCAAACCCTCCGCGTCTTTATAGCTGATGTCCTGACCGGTCAGAACGTTCTTGTAGTTCTCCAATGTCAGGTTAACACTGAACCACTGCCATTGCGGCTGCTGAATCTTCAACAGGCGTGTGCGTTTATTCCCGAACCAGGTGATCTTTCGGCCATCGGGCATTTCAATTCCCTCACGCCATTCCTGGAACGTGTGGGAGACTCCATCGATCTCAATCGGACCGTTCACATCAACGCTGTCATCCAGTTTGATTTCGCCCGCTTCAACCAGACCCATGTGCGGAAGCACCGTCCACCAACCGGTAGTGAAAATATCCCGGCTGTCGCGGAATGATGTGACCAGAACACCCAGGGTTGGAACGGTCCACAGAAGGCAGATCAGGATCAATGTGCCATTGACAAGGATACTGGAAGCCCGACTTTGACTTTTTTTACTTGCCGGTTTTTTCGCCATTAGAAGGCCTTCCTTTCGCGGAATTGCCGCAGGTTATAGATCATGATGGGGATAACGGCAATCAAGAGGATGAGGGCAATGGCAGATGCCCGGCCCGAGTTGTTATACGTAAACCTTTCAATGTAAAACTCGTTGGCAATAACGTTGGTTCCGTTGTTGCCTCCTGTCATCACACGGACGATATCAAACAATTTCAATGAGAAGATCAGGATCGTTGTGGTCACCGTGATCAAGGTTCCCTGAATATAGGGGATGGTGATGCGGAAGAACGCCTGAACCTCTGTCGCGCCGTCGACACGCGCGGCTTCCAGCAGCTCGGATGGAATTCCCTTGATGGCAGATGACAGCAGAACCATGGCATACCCGGTCTGCATCCACACCATGATGATGATCAGGAAATAGTTGTTCCAGGGCTGCATGAGCAGCCAGGCTTGTGATTGTCCGCCCAATGCTAGGACAATGGCATTCAACAAGCCGATCTCCTGGATTCCAACACCTTCGCCCTTGTAGGCATACACGAATTTCCAGATCACACCCGAGCCAACGAATGAGATGGCCATGGGAAGGAAGATGATGGCTTTATAGATCGATTCATATTTGGACCGGTCCGCCAGAACGGCGATCAACAATCCGAGTGTTACACAGACGGATGTGCCGACGACCATCCACAGGAAATTGTTGCGGAAGGCTTCAAGCATGATCCGGTCTGTGAAGGCAAACACGTAGTTGTCCAACCCGACAAATTTCCGGCCGGTTTCATCGATAAATGACAGGTACAGGGTCCTGACCACGGGCAGGGCGAGGAACCATACCAACAGGGCCAGTGCGGGACCAACGAAAACATAGGGTTGCAGGCGCTGCAACCACATCCCCGGTAGTTTCTCGACCAGCCAGTTGGACACATAGAAGAGCATGGCAACGCCGCCCACGCCCCAGACTATGGCTACCAACACGATCACTACCTGCGGCGCATCGGAATCCCGAAGGAAAATGTACCCCTGCCATAAAATGACAAATGTCAGGATCGGCACAATGAGGGACACCAGAATACGCCCAATATTTGAACCAAGCCAGGTTAAAACCCCGCCCCGGTCAGCATCGGTCTTATCGGTTTTTTGCATACCTGCCTCCTGTCACACTGGTTTGTTCAAGTACTTTATGGGAGATGACCTTAATATCGTCAGGGAGTGAAAGAATAATGAAAGATAAAGACAGTATAGCAAAACCCTGACAGTACCATATGGAGCTGTGGTTTTTTAAAAAAGGAAGAACAAAAATGGAAAGGGGATTTCTGTGGGGGCAGAGATTTTCATCCCTGCCCCCGGGGTATAGCTACATCAACTCAAAGAGTTATTTCGGCCAGGAGGCGTCAATTTCCTTGAGGGCGGTATCCAGATCGATGCTGCCGCTGACATAGGAGGTCATGGATTTCCAGAAGGAACCGGCACCCACGGCACCCGGCATCAGGTCGGAACCATCGAAGCGGACGGAGGTGGCGTCCATGATCATCTTGGCAATGCCGCGATCCACTTCATTGGTGTACCAGTCGAGTGAGGAATCTTTGTGCGGGGAGATGGCTCCACCGGCTTTCACCCAACCTTCAACAGAGGCTCCGGTCGAGAAGAATTCGATGACGGCGCGGGTTTCGGGGCGGTCATTGAACATGGCATAGATGTCACCAGCGACCAGAACGGGGCTTCCGTATTTTTCATCGATTCCGGGCAGATAGAAGAAGTCATAGTCCACACCGGCTTTGGCATCTTCGGGGAAGAAGGTGGTGATGAAGTTGCCCTGTTTGTGCAGCCAGCATTTCGGAGGATTCTCGAACATGGGTTTCGGGGAATCACCGAAGGCGGTGGTGGCGATGGCTTTGCGGCCGGCGTACACATTACCGTCGGTGAACCACAGATCAGAGACCTGCTGGATAGCATTCTTGACTTCGGGGGAGGAGAACTTCAGTTCGCCCTTGACCCATTTGTCATAGTTTTCCAGAGAGGTCGTGCGCAGCATGAATTCTTCCACCCAGTCGGTCATCGGCCAGCCAGTGGCAGCGCCGGATTCAATACCAACACACCAGGGGGTGTCACCGTCGTCTTTGATCTGCTCGGTCAGGGCCATCAGTTCTTTCCAGGTGGTAGGAACTTTATAGCCGGCTTCGTCAAAGGCTTTCTTCGGATACCAGACAGCGCTCTTGCCATTTACACGTCCCCAGACACCGGCAAGGATCGGACCATCGGGTCCTTCCATGGTGCCCATATCGATCCAGGACTGGATGTAATTTTCTTTGAGTTTGTCCATATCCATGAATGTGGAGAGGTCAACAACCTTTCCTTTTTTCACGAATGTTTCAAGGAGACCAGGCTGCGGGAAGTCTACGATATCGGGGGGATTGTTGCCTTCGATTGAGATACCGATGGAGGCTTCGAATTCCTTGGAACCGGAGTACTGGATGTCGATACCGGTCTTGGTCTCGAAATCTTTCACGGAAGCGTCAAATTTGACGGCATCATTGTCGGTGAAAGGTCCGGCCATGGTAACGACTTTGCCTTTTAACTTGCCGGCATAAGCATCTTCCAGGGCGGTGGTGCCAGCCTGGGCGGCGACAGGAGCGGCAGGTACAAATGCTGCCAGGACCATGGTCGCAATAATAATGGTGCTGATTACCAATGCAACGCGCTTCATACTTATCTCCTTAATCAATTTTATGAGAGTTCCCCAATGGGATCATTGGGACAACGACGAATGTTGCTTTCCGGCCGATCAATCACCTCCTCTCATGTTGTACTACGTTCAATGATTTCAAGCGGTAATTTTGAAATCTGAACCGTCCGGTTGGGATTGGTGAGACGCGAAAGAAGCATCTCCACAGCAATCTCTCCGGATTCGTCCAGGTGCTGCCTGATGGTAGTGAGGTTGAAGTATGCAGCCATGTCAAGATCATCAAACCCCATAACAGCCAGGTCTTCGGGAATTCGAAGATTTAATTGCCTGGCAGCCTGAATGATGGATATGGCCTGCAAGTCGGTGGCGGCAAAAATGGCCAGGGGAAGTTCCTGGTTTTTAAGGAACTCAACTGCCTGTTCACGAGTCTTATTAATATCATACGGCGCAATTAGAATTTGGCAATCGGGTAAATTGCAACCCAGATGTGTGATTGCTTTGCGATACCCGTTCAGACGCAGTGAAATGGGATGGATGCCATATTCCGCTGTGGAAGTGTCACCCACAAAAGCGAAGCGCCTGTATCCCCGTTTGTGCAGATATTCTGCCGCCTGCCTGCCGCCGTCCTCATTGTCAATCTCCACGCTGGAGAGCAGGGGATGGGGATATTCCACCAACACGGTCTCTAGGTGATGATCCAGCAACCGTTCCACATAATGGTCGTCCAGTTCCAGGGAGAGGATGATCAATCCATCCAGGTTCCCGGTGAGCGGTAACGTGTCGAGGTAGCTGTTGAGGTGTTTGCTGCTGGTGACTGTGTAAATGACCAGCTCGTACGGGGTTTGGCCCAGGGCTGCCGCCACACCGCGCAGACGCTGAACGAAGGATGGCGCGGTGAAGAACGGTGTGATCACGCCGATCCGCCGTTGGGTCCGGATGGCACGCGCGCGGGCATCCGCTTTGGGGACGAACCCAAGGCTGTCGATCGCTTCCAGCACGGCAGTACGGGTTTCAGGTTTGACTTTCTCGAGGTTGTTGATAACGCGCGAAACCGTAGCGATGCTGACATGAGCAACCGTGGCTACATCATAAATCGTGG
>CAYRHB010000072.1:1734-19268 GCA_964424035.1 uncultured Leptolinea sp. | reverse complement strand
AATCAACGTGACCAGGGTAAGGTCAATGAAACTTAACCATGTCAACCGCTGGAAAAGGAAAAGAACCTGACTGAGGAATTCAGACACTGGTTATATCCTGTAATGCCATCCGGAAAGAATCCGGTACCGCAGTTGACCAGGCATGCTTTACCTGAAGTAACAAGTCTTCCAATGTGGCATTGTTTTGAATAATGATGTCGGCTGCTTTCAATTTCTCTTCCTGGGGAGGCTGGGCTTGTATTCTCATTCGGGCATCTTCTTCACTCATCTCCCGGAATAGTGTTAACCTGGCCAGACGCATTTCCATCGGCGCATCTGTAACCCACAGGGAATCGCACTGGCTGGAAATACTCGATTCAATCAGTTTTATAGCTTCAATCACAATAACCGGGAGCGAAGTCTCATCAATGATCCGATTCACTTCTTCCTTAACCATCGGATGAATAATGGATTCCAATTCGGTGAGTTTTTCCGGTTGGTTGAAAACTACTTTTGCCAGTGCCGCGCGATCCAACCGGTTATCCTCTCCAATAAAATCCGGTCCGAAATGCTCAAGGACTAAACCGTACGCCGGCCCGTCCGGTTCCATGATCTGGCGCGAAATCAAGTCCGCATCAATTCCCAGAGCACCCAGGCACTGTAAAACCTTGCGGACTTCACTTTTGCCTGTACCAATGTTGCCAGTCAGGCCGATGACAAACTTGTTATTCCGTTTACCCATATCAGATCCGTTGCAGGAAAAAGACCAACCCGCAGATTCTTTTTTATATATAAATTCTAGCTTTGGTATTAATGAAAGTCAAACTTTACAGGAATGAAATTTGTAATAAACAAGACATTTTATAATTGAATTTGGTAGGATATACATATTCATCCTTGCCAATAATAAAAACCTGCACGGGGAGAGATATGCAATCATTTTTACCGACATTGAAAAACAGTGGCAGATCTCTGATAAAGCCACGGAATCTCTTTCTGATGGCTCTTCTCATTGGTTTGATTCTCTTGCTCTCTTTCACATTGCCTGTTGCGCCTGACTGGCACAATCATTATCGCCCTGCCGCACTGGCGCTGGTACAGGGTCGAAATCCATTTGAGAATAAACTCTACCTGAACGCTCCCTGGACCGTTATCCCGATGATCCCCCTTCTCCTTTTCCCGGAACAGGTAGGCCGGGCTATTCTTGCGATCGCAGCATTGGCGTCTTTGATCTTTATATGCCACCGGTTGGGTGCCAGTCCGATGGCTGCGATTTTTATTTTGCTGTCTCCCCCCGTGATCCAATTAATGATTGACGGTAATGTTGATTGGTTGATGGCATTGGGGTTTGTTCTTCCACCCCAGATTGGTCTGATATTTCTATCCATCAAACCGCAAACTGGATTTGGCGTAGCCCTCCTCTGGTTCTACCAGGCCTGGAAAAGGAATGGTTGGCGCGAAGTTTTCAGGATTTCCATACCAACTGTTTTGCTATTCCTTGTCTCATTCCTGTTGTACGGGTTATGGCCGTTGAATTTCTCCATAGTGAATGAATGGCCCGGAAATGCGAGTTTGTGGCCGGCTTCCATCCCGGTAGGACTGGCTCTGCTGGCAACCGCCTTCCGTAAAAATAAGATCGAATACGCCATTGGAGCTTCGCCTTGCCTTGCCCCCTATGTCTTGCTGCATTCCTGGATCGGTCCGCTTCTGGCTATCAGCGCATCTACTGCTGAGACCATCTGTGCAGTTGTTGGTCTTTGGATACTGGTCTTGATCAGAGCGCCTGTTTAAAGTGATGCCAGCCAATCCATGGCTTCCTGGTCAGTGTTGAATTGCCTGATCTCATGCGTGGTGATGAACTTCACTGTATTAAAGATCGCTTTCTTTACCCCGTCTATGCCTACCACAGCCGAGCCCATGATGTAAGGAATATTCGAAACAACAAAATCCTTGAGGGCTGGAAAAACATCTTTGTCATATACGGTATCCTGCACATTTGTCAATAACCGGACTGATTTTTTTGCCCGGGCTTTTACCAGCAAGATCGCATCATTGATCAATTGCACAGATTCCTTCGGTTGGCAATGCGAAATATCCACAATGATCAACTCCTTGCCATTGTGTTCAATGATACCGACAAATGACATATTACCCTCCCGGCGTTATGAACAAATAAAACCCGATAGTTGTTTTTAGTATATGGATAATTTTGACCAATAACTAAATAAATTTGTTAAGCCATTCACGGGCTTCTGTTTCGCTCTCAAAGGGTTTTATTTCATGCAATGTCAGAAACTGGATCGTTGTTAGAATCGGTTTTTTTGCCGCATCAATCCCCAGTACGGCGGACGCTTTTACGTATGGAGTATTTGAAACTGCAAAATCCTTCAATAAATCAACAACTTCCTTGGTCTGAATTGTTCCGGTTACATTCGACAACAGGATCACGGAATTCCGTGGTTGTGATTTAATGAGTGCCATAGCCTCCAGAATGGTTGGGATGGAGACTTCCGGACCGCAATTGGAAAGATCCATTTCCATAAATGTTTTACCCGCAAGATCCACTGTTTTCATGCGTGACATTTCGCCCTCCTGGCTAATTTTTCATTTGTTTTTTGGGAGAATTTATGCATTATAAAGAGAAAGAAGGATTGGTTATAAATAAGTGATAAATGAAGTGATGAATCTCATATAATATGTATTAAAAATGTAGATTTGGATACAATTAGGCGGTTCAAACTCAAATCCCAAAGGGGTGGGATTAAATGACATCTAAAGTAATTATTGACGTATCGAATTTAAAAGGGAAAAAACAGGTTTTTTCTTACGAAGATCATGATACTTTCATGGTCGGTCGCATGGATGACTGCCATGTATGCATTGAAGATGACAGCTTTCTTTCCCGCCACCATTTCATCCTTGAAGTGAATCCACCCAATGCCCGGCTGCAGGACCTGGGCAGCCTTAACGGCACATATGTTAATAACAAGAAGGTTGGAGGAAGGGATGCGAATGAAACGCCGGAGGAAGCCCTGGCTCGTCATTCATTTCCCTGGGTGGATCTTAAGAATGGCGATGTGATCACAACCGGTGATACCAGATTCAATGTCATCATCCAACTATCCAACGCGGTGACCGGAACCATCAGGTGCCAGAAATGCGGGCGGGATGTGTCAAACGAAGCCGGCGCGGTGCGGGGTGGTACATACGTCTGCGAATCCTGCCAAAAATCAGCCTCATCCAGTCCGTTCGAACTTCTCCAGCAATTCCTGGAAGAAAGCCGCATCGGGCGTCCGACCTACAGAAAGAATGCGACATCGACATTAAAATATGGGTTTCATCAGGAAACCCTGGCCAAATTTTCTGACTGGGATGTCATTAAAGTTTTGGGGGTGGGATTATTCGGATCCTCCTATCTTCTGCAACACCGTGACAATAAAAAAATGGCTGTATTAAAGTTGATGCTGCCCAAAATAGCGGCAAGTGATGAGCTGAAAGATCGCTTCCTCGAAGAGACAGCCGCGATCCGGAAAATTCAACATCCGAATATGGTGGAGTTCTACGAATCCGGCTACCGGAATGGGATTTTCTATTTCTTGATGGAATATTGCAATATCGGAAATCTGGAATCGCTCCGGCACGGGGGGATTGTAAAACCCGGAGATCTGATCCTTTCCATGTTACAAGCATTGGAACCGCTGACGCAGGCACACTCAAATGGATTTGTCCATCGCAATTTGAAGCCTCAGAATATCCTTCTGCATACAGCCGAAAAGAAGATCTTTGTAAAGATTTCCGATTTTGGCCTGTCCCGCAGCTTCAGTCTCAACGGTCTTAGCGGTATGACACTTACCGGTGGAGCCGCCGGATCCTATCCGTATCTGCCGCGGGAATTGTTGGTGGATTTTAAGTATTCAAGACCCGAATCCGACATCTGGTCAATAGGCGCAACCATGTACAACTTGCTCACCGGTGAATTCCCCCGAAATTTCAGCCATTCCCGTGATCCGTTGGATGTAATTCTTCATGGAGATATCATTCCAATCGGTAGTCGAAATTCGTCCATCCCCAAAGAAATGGCTGAGATCATCGACCGGGCGGTTCGCAATAACCCGGCTGACCGTTACAAACATGCGGGAGAAATGCTCTCCGCCCTGCAACGGGTTTACAAAAGCATTCAGTAGGATTTACGGCAAACCTGCTTTTTGCTGTTCCTAAAGATTCCAGAAAATATCCTGTCAGTACTTATTCATAAATAATAGTTTGAAAAATAAGATCCCTTTAAGTTCGAAAAAAAGGATATTCACCCAAAAGAATAACCCTGATACTGCTTGACACACCCAATCCTCTCAGGTAGAATAGGCACACTTGCCGAGATAGCTCAGTTGGTAGAGCACACGACTGAAAATTGTGGTGTCCTGGGTCCGATTCCCAGTCTCGGCACCAGACACCCGGTTTTATCCGGGTGTTTTTGTTTTCAGCTCACATGATACAATGCGATTAATGCTCGAAAAACACGGTTTTAACATCTCTCTTGCCAGCATCTTCCTGGGGATAGGGATGATAGGCATCTGGTTGTTGATGGATGACCCGGCAGCCGGAAAGACAGCCAATACCATTCTGGTCAGGTCGACAGGTGGGTTGCCATCCGTCTATTCCACTGAACTTATTCCCGGAAATATCCTGCAAAAGGCAGGTATCCGGTTATTTCCATCCGACAGGATATTCATCGACGGACAGCAATATGAACCCGCCCAACCGGTTTTGGCAGCGGATGAACGGGTTATCCAATTCATTCCCGCTTCACATGTGACGGTTGAACAGGGAAACAGAACCGTTGATATTACCAGTTCGGCGTCCACTTTAGGGCAAGCATTGTGGGAAGCCGGTTACCGGTTCTCGTCGACGGACAGAATCACACCTCCACTGGATACACCACTCGGTGGAGATATCCGGGTTTCCTTGAGCGCATCCCGGTTTGTTACGGTGCAGGATGGGGAAAAAGCTTTCCAAATTTTTACATCAGCAGGAACTGTGGAGCAGGCTCTGGAAGAAACCGGTTTCGCCTTGACAGCTTTGGATACCAGTGAGCCAACCGGTGATCAACCGGTTCCATCAGGTCAACCGATTAAAATCTTCCGGAACATCGAATTCCTGGAATTACAGGAAAAGATCATTGCGTTTGAAAAAGAACAGATTTACAAAGAAGAAATGGATCAGGGAGAAAGTGAAATTATCCAGGAAGGTGAAAACGGCCTGGAAGTCACGCGCGAACGTGTTTTCATAACCAATGGAGAAGAAACCGATCGTCGCTCTGAAGGATCAAGGACATTAAAAGAACCCGTAAAGCAGATTGCCAATGTAGGTACAAATCCCGTCGAGTACTCGGTTGATACCGGTTCGCAATCACTGGATTATTACCGGATCGAAGATGTGTATGTCACATCTTATTCACCCTGCAGACAGGGATATGACCATTGCAGCACAGGAACAGCCAGCGGGACTCCACTTGCCAAAGGCGTAATTGCTGTAACCCCGGCTTGGTATAAGATTTTCGCCGGAACTCAGATCTATATTCCGGGTTATGGAATTGGTACGGTAGCCGATACCGGCGGTGGGATACCGGGAAAATACTGGATAGACCTGGGGTATGGCGAGGAGGATTTTGTCAACTGGCATCAGACGGTCACCGTGTACTTTCTAAATCCGGCACCGTCTTTCGTCCCGGAGGTATTGCCATGACCTTATCCGAGACTGATTATTTCACGCTGATGCGACGGTTCAACATAAAACCGCGTAAATCACTCGGGCAGAATTTTTTGCTGGATCCAGCCATCCTCAATCAGATTGTCCAGGCGGCGGGAATTTCCGAAAAGGATGACGTTCTGGAAATCGGTGCCGGCCTCGGAAGTCTGACCTGCGTTCTGGCATCCACTGCCCGCAGGGTAACCGCCATCGAAATTGATTCCGCTCTGATCCCTGTTCTTGATGAGATTCTGTCACCGTACACCAATGTCAACCTGATCCAGGGAGATATCCTTCAATTGCCGGTGGAATCACTTGGCCTTAAACCAGGTTATGCCGTTGTGGCTAATATTCCATACTACATCACGTCCGCCGTAATTCGCCATCTTCTGGAAGCTCCTCAAAAGCCTTCCCGCCTGCTTCTTACGGTCCAACGCGAGGTAGCCCAACGCATCTGTGCCGGTCCAGGGGATATGAGCCTTCTGGCATTGAGCGTTCAGGTTTACGGGAAACCCGCCATTACCGGCAGGCTCCCTGCCGGAGCATTCTACCCGCCCCCGGCGGTTGATTCGGCGTCTGTCCGCGTGGATATCTATCCACAACCCATGATCGCTCCGGATCAGTTGAACCTTTTCTTCCGGATAATCAAAGCGGGATTCAGCCAGAAGCGAAAAACGCTTCGCAATTCCCTGTCCGCAGGATTGGCTCTACAGGCGGAGAAAACTGCGGTACTATTGCAGTCAGCCGGAATCGATCCCATGCGCCGGGCTGAAACATTGTCCATTCCGGAATGGGATAAGCTGGTTCAGGTTCTGCAACAAGAATACAAAAACAGGAAAGAAACCGGCCAATAATTCATCAACATCCCGACCGGAAAGAAATATACGTAGACCATATGGAAGATTATTCACCATTATCAAACCAGCCTGAAGGTCAAATTCCAACATTGGAAGAAGCTCCAGAAAATACAGAACCGGTGAAAAGCCACAGGCTTAAAACGGTCCTGTCATTCTTGCTTGAGCTTGTCCAGACACTCTTGCTGGCCGCCATTCTTTATTTTATGATCGATTTCGTAATTGCCCGGGTACGGGTTGAGAATATCAGCATGAAACCAACGCTTCAACCGGGAGAGTTCCTACTGGTCAATAAAATGGCATACAGGTTTGGAGAAATGAAGAGAGGCGATATTGTCATCTTCCATCACTCCGCCGAAGAGGACTATATTAAACGACTCATCGGTATCCCTGGAGATACAGTTGAGATCAGAAAAAAAGTTGTGACTGTCAATGGCAAAATTTTGGATGAACCCTACATTGCAGCTCCACCCGGATATAACGGCAAATGGGAAGTCCCGGAAGGATCAATCTTTGTTCTAGGAGATAACCGGAACCAGTCATCCGATTCGCATTCCTGGGGTTTCGTCCCGTTGGACACGGTCATTGGCAAAGCCCTGGCAATCTATTGGCCGATTGAGGACGCTCAGATCCTGTCCCACCCGGATATTGTGAATGTGGCAGCCGGGAATGCTCCATGAAATGGTGCGTGGATCCCTGAAATAGACAATATCAATGTATTCCAGTAATTTACATCTGCCGGGTTTAATATATAAATGTTTTCCAAAATTAACCGATATATAATTAAGTAAAGGTACAATAACTCCAGTGAGACGAGGATTCCATTTTCCCCTGCGCCATTCAGAAAGGATAACCAGCCGGACAGCTTTTTTGCGGCGGGGTATGCCAACCTTCCTTATTGACAGGCTGGAAAAAAACAAATCTTTGTATGAAATGCGGGATTTAAGAGATTGCAAGCTTTCTGAAGAAAACCGGGAAGAATACTTTTCTAACCGTTCCGCTTTGAAAGAGGGAAACCATGGCCGATGAACTAGGCATCCGTGGCGTTCCCTGTTCGGAGTGCCAGGCAGGGATTATGCATTACCACAAGGTTACCTATCTCACCTGGTTGAATGAAGATTTGATCACAGTTCCAGATTTTCCTGCCTGGGTATGTGATGTGTGTGGCCGGCGTGAATATGATAATCAGGCCATCTTCCAATTGAATCTGTTACTCAACCCGACCGCCGGGAAACCCACGCCGACAGTCCGCAAACACAGGGTATCAAAGAAGAAACCCCAACAGAAACGCACACGACCCAGCCGTCCCGAATAACCTCACGGCTGCCAGGCTGGATAAGATTCTGAGGCGGTCACCGGACTTACGCAAGTCTGCACAAGCCCCGTTGATGTCATGATATAGATATGGGAAAGTCCATCACGTTCCGATGTGAAGGCGATCCATTTTCCATCCGAAGACCACGCGGGGTCGAAATCCATCCCGCTTCTGGTTACCAGTGAAAAAGACCCTCCACGGCTGAGAAAATCCGCCACACCAATCCAATGGCTGCGTCCTTTTGTGCGTGTGTATGCCAATTGTGATCCATCCGGTGATATCGCAGGATCGGTAACCTGCCCAAACCGTCCAAAGACTTCAGTTACATCATACGGTTGTGGAGTCTGGTAATTTGAATCGGATGAACGTTGATATAGATAGTTATTTCCTCTGGCAGTTATAACATACAGGAGAGTTTTCATATCCGGTGTCCAGATTGCCTGGGACTCTTCATACGCTGTACTGATCCGGGTTTGATCCCTTCCTGCTGTGTCCATGGAATATAACTGCCTTACTCCGTCGTCCCTTCCATCATTGGTAAAACTGATCAGGTTCCCATCCGGCGACCATGAGGCAAACAGATCATCCCCTTTGCGGTTGGTCAGGTCAACCGGTTTCCCGCCATCCACCGCTATCCGCCAGATGTCCAATCCATCAGCGTCCAGACCGCTCGCCGCGGGGGCGGAATACAAAAGGAAATCACCATCCTGCGACCAGGCCGGGTGGGTTTTATCCCCGCTCCCCGAGGTCAGTTGCCGGATGGAAAGAGCCACGGGATTTCCCTCAGTATTCAAACCCACCTGCATCAGCCAGATCTGCATTGTTTTTCCATCTGCCTGATTGCTGGAAAAAGCCAGCCAGTTTCCGTCACTGATCAACGAACGGGTCGGTTCCGGTGCAGGAGTCTCAGTAAAAGGCATGACCGAGTCAATGGTCGGTTCTTTTTCCGTAGCAGTTCCCCGGATATTCGCGGTTGACTGCCTTATTTCTGTTCGTTGGTCAGGAAATGCGGTGGAAGTATGCCTGTCTGAAGTAAAAAACGCGGGCAATGCGTCCAGCCCAAAAACCGATACACCAAGAATAATCAAAGCCAGGGTTGTGATCAATATCACAGCAAGCAGGAAAACAAGCGGTCGGGGTTTCCGTGCTGTCTCCGGAGTTGGTTCCTGCCAACGAAAAGACGGGTCATGCAACGCACGTACCATATCTTTCATGGATTTGAACCGCCCCTGTGGATTGATCGACATGGCTTTTTGTAACGCATCGGAAATATTCACCGGTATCATGGGGTTTAGATCCCGTGCCGGTAGGGTTTTCTCCCCATTCAAAACCCGTTTTACACTCTCCACAGGTCTGTTCCCGGTGAGCAACATATACAGCGTAGCCGCGAAAGCATATTGGTCAGAATGGGGGCCTGTTCTTCCGCCCCCCGTTTGTTCAGGTGGTGCAAACCCCGGAGTGAAACCCATGGCACCCACCGCCGTTTGTTGTGATGTTTCAGCGGCTTTGGCGATACCAAAATCCACAAGCACGGCTGTCCCGTCACTTCGCAATTTAATATTGGCCGGTTTGATATCACGATGCGTTACCGGAGGCTTTCGGGTATGCATATACTGAAGCGCGTCGGCAAGTTGATCTGCCCAGGGGAGGATCGTGGAAACAGACTGGCGTCCTTCACGTTCCAGTAGAATCTGCAGGTCATCACCGGGAAGATAATCCATAACCAGGTACTGGTTGATCCCCTCAATGAAGTAATCGGTCACACGCGGCAGGTTGGGATGATGTAGATCAGCCAGCAGATGGGCTTCCTGAAGAAACTGGCTGGCGCTTTCCTCACCCAGGTTGAAATTTTCTTTAATGGCAACCCGCTTATTCAGTGATTGGTCTTCTGCAAGGTAAACATTTCCCATACCGCCTTTGCCAAGAGGTTTAAGGATTTGATAGCGTTCATGCAGAATACTATCTGGTTCCAGATTTTTCATGCCTTAATTGTAGTATCAGGTATCCTTTTTCACTTCCCGGTCAAATAGACGACCTTGAGAAAATTTACAAACCCTATCTTTATTGCAGTAATATGAATTTGACCCGCCCGTATTTGCATGCTATCATCTTCATACTATTTATTTCATTTTTATTCCGCACATTAACAGAAATAAAGGAGACCTCGATGAGCTCTGATTTTTTAGCTCGACTCATTGGAATGATTGCTTTTTCTATTTTAGGCGTCTATTGGGGTTCTTCGGTTGGAAAACTGGCTGTTCCCGGATACGGGACTGAAACGTTCAACATTGAGCAGTATACGTTTACGTTTGGTCTCGTGGGCGCATTGGCGGGTCTTGTACTCACTCCATACCTGACCACCCGTCCCATCCGTGGACTTAAAAGCCTGCTTACCCGCCTCTCTCCCCAACAATTGTTTGCCGGTTTGACCGGCCTTGTCTGTGGATTGCTCATAGCTGCGTTGGCCTCATTTCCCTTATCCATGTTGCCCGGCCCTCTGGGTGAAGTGCTTCCATTCATTGGCGTCATTGTATTCAGCTACCTGAGCGTATCAATTTTCGTGATGCGCCAGAATGACCTGTACTCCATGTGGCAGGGTGCGTTTCCGCGCACCTCCGAACAGTCAGGTGAATCCAGTGGACAGGGCTGGGCGGAAAGCCGTACCATACTGTTGGACACCAGCGTGATCATAGACGGCCGTATTGCCGATATAGCCCGGACCGGTTTTCTTCCCGGTTCACTTCTCATTCCACGTTTTGTACTGAATGAACTGCAATACATAGCCGATTCAGCTGACAGTATGCGCCGTCAGCGCGGTCGGCGCGGGATGGAAGTACTTGCCCAGCTTCAAAAAGAACCGACCATCCCGGTCCGGATCAGTGATATCGATGTGGAAGGCATTCGGGAAGTTGACGACAAGTTGATCACCCTGGCCCGCCAGTTACGCAGTCCCATATTGACCAATGATTACAACCTGAATCGCGTTGCCGAACTTCAGGGCGTTACCATTTTAAACGTCAATGAACTGGCGAATGCGGTAAAATCTGTTCTTCTACCTGGAGAAATTCTAAACATCCGGGTCATACAGGAAGGCAAAGAAGCCGGGCAGGGTGTCGGCTATATGGATGATGGGACCATGGTTGTAATAGAGAACGGCCAGCGGAACCTCAACCAGCAATTAAATGTGGTCGTAACCAAAGTTCTGCAAACCGCGGCCGGCCGGATGATCTTTGCCCGTCCGGAAGACCGTATGTACACAAGCCAGGAGTAACACAATCATGGGTATCAAGATCTACAACACACTGTCCCGCAAGAAGGAAGATTTCAACACCATCGAACCACAGAAAGTGCGGATGTATGTTTGTGGCCCGACAGTATACAGCAACGCCCATATCGGCCATGCCATGTCATCGTTGGTATTTGATATTATCAAACGCTATCTGCTATACCGCGGGTATGACGTCAACCATGTGATGAATTTTACCGATGTGGACGATAAGATCATCAACCGTGCCAACCAGCAGGGTGTGGATCCATTTGATCTGGCTGAAGGTTATATTAATGAATTTCGCCGCCATCTGGCCGACTTGAATATCCTGCCTGCCACGTTCAACCCGCGTGCCACACAGGAGATGCCACAGATCCTGGATATGATTCAGGGATTGATCGATAAAGGGTATGCCTACCCCAAAGACGGTGATGTTTACTTCCGTGTAACAAAAGATGATGATTATGGCAAACTCTCCGGTCGTAAGTTGGATGACATGCAGGCTGGAGCGCGCATCGATGTGGATGACCGTAAAGAACACCCCATGGATTTCGCCCTGTGGAAAGCGGCCAAACCGGATGAACCAGCCTGGGAAACCCCGTGGGGCCGCGGTCGCCCGGGGTGGCATATTGAATGCTCAGCCATGAATCTGTCCCATCTTGGCGAAGAGATTGATATTCACGGCGGTGGAAATGACCTGATCTTTCCGCACCATGAAAACGAGATCGCCCAGAGTGAGTCATTCACCGGCAAGCCCTTTTCCCGTTACTGGGTTCACAATGGAATGCTCACGCTTTCCGGTGAGAAAATGTCGAAGTCCATTGGAAACCTGGTATCAATTGATGAATTCCTTTCCAAGCATTCTGCCAGTACATTGCGCCTTATGGTTTTGAATTCCGGCTATCGAAGCCCATTAACCTTTAATGATGATGTGATCGCGGCAGCCGATAAAGGCCTTGACCGCTTGCGTTCCGCACTGAAACCCGCCCTTCCCGGCGTGAACAATGCCTCTGAAGCCGTAAAGAAAACATTAGACGACCAGATCAAGAAGACCCGCGAAGCATTCATTGAAAACATGGATGATGATTTCAACAGCGCCGGTGCGTTGGGTTATCTTTTTGACCTGGTGAGGGTCATTAATCAAGCCCGCGCAGAGGGCGCCACCAATGAGGTCCTTAAACCCGCCCAGGCTGTGATCAGCGAACTTTGCGGTGTTTTCGGCTTAATCCTGGAAAAGGAAGCTGGAGACGACCAATCCGCCGCTCCATTCATCGACTACCTGGTCGAATTGCGGACAGAGATGCGAAAACAAAAACTGTTCGCCTTCAGTGATCAGATCCGTGACCGTCTGTCTGCCCTGGGAATTGTTCTGGAAGACAGTAAAGACGGGACGTCCTGGCACCGGGAATAACCATCGTGCGTGAATGGATCACAGGGCGCAACCCGGTATATGAAACCCTTTCCGCTCACCGTCGGCAGTGTTTCCGGATCATGCTGGCAAACAATGTGGAAGAAAAGGGTACCATTGCCGAAATAACTAAGCTCGCCAGGGAAATGAAAGTTCCGGTTGAGCGAGTAAACCGGCAAAAAATCGACTCGTTGGGCGGTAATCCCCAGGGAATTGCCATTGAAGCTGCTCCATACCCGTATGTTGACCTGCATTCCATCTTAAAAACCGCAGAGCGCCGGGATGAAGCACCATTTATTCTGATTCTTGACACCCTGCAAGACCCGCAAAATCTGGGCACCCTTCTCCGCTCGGCGGAAGCTTTCGGAGTGCATGGAGTGGTCATCCCGCAACATAGTGCAGCCGGTGTTACCCCCGCCGTTGTGCATGCTTCTTCCGGCGCGTGTGAACACTTGCTCATTGCGGCAACCAACCTGGCACAGGCCATTTCCGAATTGAAGCAGGCAAATATCTGGGTTATCGGATTGGATGCCGGTGAAGACGCGCAGGATATCGCGGATATGCGCCTGGATGGCAGATTGGCACTGGTGGTGGGTAGTGAAGCGGAAGGCATGCGCCCACTGGTCAGACGGTCCTGTGATTCTGTTGCCCGACTGCCCATGATAGGCCACATCGAATCGCTCAATGCAGCCGTATCCGGATCCATTGCCCTTTATCTGGCATCTCGGGCCAGATAAGACAGTTCTTATAAAGTGAAAATACCGGATGTGAGTCTGATAACATCCGGTATTGCAGGTTGTACGAAGACCAATACATTCCAATCAAATCCCGTATAATCTTAATGCTGATATTTAATTGGTGATAATTTTCCAATAAATATCCAAAAAATAGCCTGTCAAATTATGAGAAAAATAAAAAGGACCTATTTGGAGGAATTATGTTAAGCAAAAACCTGGCCAGTGAAATCAATACCCAGATCAAACTTGAGCTGTATTCAGGTTATCTATATCTATCCATGGCTGCGTATTTTGAAGCCCACAACCTTCCCGGTTTTGCCCATTGGATGAAACGGCAAGCCATGGAAGAACAGGAACATGCGTTGAAGTTCTTTGCATATCTGAACGACCGCGGAGACCGGGTCGTCCTTCAAGCGATTGACCAGCCACCCGCGGAATTCAAATCAGCGCTGGCAATCTTTGAGCAATCACTGGAACACGAGAAAGGTGTGACCGCCCGGATCAACCTGCTCTACAGTATCGCGGTGAAAGACAATGACTATGCCAGCCAGAGTTTCCTGAACTGGTTTGTCGATGAACAGGTGGAGGAAGAGAAGAACGCCAGCGAGATCGTCGAGTGGTTGAAAATGGCCGGCGATTCACCCAATGCCCTATTCATGATCAATGGTCAACTGGCCCAAAGGGGTGGGGATTAGCATACACCCAATAGAAGAATTGTTTGGATAATAAACAAGAGCCGTCAAAATTACTGACGGCTCTTGTTTTTTTGTTTTCCAGTCCGCACAGAATTATCCCGGCAGCCTTTAACCGATTACCACCCATACAAGCCAGAAAAGGATCATCAGAATCCCGATGCCAAATCGGGCAAGCATGGCAAATCCACAGCCTTTTACCATGCTCTTTGTGGATTTCAATGCATCCCGCCAGTTCCTTAATCGGATGGCTTCGACAATGAAAAGAGCCAACAGCGCGCAGATCAACCCACCAAACGGGAACAGGAAAGGAATGAAACTACCCAGCACACCGGCAACCATTGAAATTCCAATGGCCAACCAGGATGCACCGGCTCCTTTGGCTGTCACCCCCATGAGCAGGTTATCCACCACGCTGCCGAATATCATCAAACCCGTGATCAAAATGAACAGAATGATACCGCCGACCGTGTATGTTTCTGTGATCACCTCATAAATTCCGTAGACCAGCGCTCCAGCCCAGATGATCACCAGTCCGGGAATCATGTTGGTTAACAGGCTGAGCAATCCCAGAACCATTACGGTGAAAATCACAGATTGAAAGATAGCCAACGCGACACTGTTCATGATTAAACGATCAACCTTTTCAAGAACCTGCTACCGGATAATATCAACCCCACCCATCCAGGGTCGCAAGATCTCCGGCACCACAATGCTGCCGTCAGCCTGCTGGTAGGTTTCCATTACGGCGATCAGTGTCCGTGGAAGTCCAAGCCCTGAACCATTCAAAGTATGGACCAGACGGTTCTTCCCGCCATCAGCCGGTTTAAATTTTATATTTGCCCGGCGGGCCTGGAAATCTTCCACATTGGAAACAGAGGAGACTTCAAGCCATTCACCACATCCGGGTGCCCAGACTTCAACATCGTAAGTTATCCGGGCATTGAAACCCAGGTCACCGCTGCACAGGCGTTTGATTCGGTATGTCAGACCAAGACCCTTGCATGTGGCTTCTGCATCCGCAACCATTTTCTCCAATTCTTTAGAGCTATCTTCCGGCCGGCAGAAGATGTACATTTCAACTTTATCGAACTGGTGACCACGCTTAATGCCCCGGACATCACGTCCGGCACTCATTTTTTCCCGCCGGAAACAGGGCGTATATGCCGTATAGCGGAGGGGAAGGCTGGAATCGTCGACCACATCGTCCATATGAATACCTGTGAGGGGCACTTCAGCGGTCGGAACCATCCAGAAATCTTCTTCATGGTCTCGATACAGGTTATCGGCGAATTTCGGCAGTTGCCCCGACCCGTATAAAACATCACCTTTTACCATGAAGGGCAGGTATTGTTCCCGGTATCCCTGTTTGATATGGAGGTCCAGCATATATGCAATCAGCGCCCGTTGCAGCCGGGCACCCGCTCCGGATAACACATAGAACCGGGAACCGGTGATCTTCACTCCCTGATCGAAATTAATAATCCCCAACTGGGGACCCAGATCCCAATGCGGGAGGGGAGTGAAATCGTAGGATGGAATCTCCCCGATGGTGCGGACCACAATGTTTTCACTATCATCTTTGCCAACCGGAGTATCATCAGCCGGCAGATTGGGGATTCCGGAAAGAATATCGAGTTGATCGGCTTCAACTTTGCGTATCTGCTCATCCAATTCGGCAATCTGATCACCGACGACCCGCATCGCCTCAATCTTTCCCTTGCGTTCCTCAGGATCTTTGAGCTTAGAAATCTCCTTTGAAACGGTATTTCTTTCGCTTTTTAAGGATTCAGCCCGGGTCAATAAAGTCCGCCGCTGTTGGTCAATCTCAAGGATACGTGAAACCACATCCGGATCCATCTGGCGGAGCTTTAATGCGGCGCGTACATCTTCGGGTTTCTCACGGATGAGATTAATATCGAGCATGAGGCGTTCTCCTGAAAGTAGTGAAAATGGTATCGTTCAACAAGTATTATAAAGCGAAACGTGTGGTTGCCGGTTTGGTAAAGAAAGTCGTAATCAGTTTTTCCCGACCTTTCGGTTCAGTAGGGAAACAAAACGAAAATAGATCAATAGTTAATCCTTTATACGATCATTCATATATTACAAGTTGCAAATACCGTATCCGTGGCCGATATTTCATGAAAATAGAGGTGCAAATTTTGAGTATTTTTGCCCGGGGTTCCCATACATTCAAAAAATCAATAACATGAACAACACTATGCGCTTCATAAATGGCTTTTTAATGGCTCTTTTACTGGATAATTGCCGGTATGGAGATATGATACTTCTGACATACGGGGTTCATTTATCAATCCGGATAATGACAATAATCCTTTAATAATTTTCCCGTAGTGTTGACAGAAGTTTTTCAAAACTGGGAGGGAAGATGAAACTTGTCAACAATCTGCGAACCAATCAAAAATTGACAATTGGTTTTGGCATCATGGTTTTTCTCATGCTCATGATTGCCGTACTTGGATTTAAAGGTACGACAGATGTGCATGCTGATCTTGATTCTATGTACAACCATGAACTTGTGATCATAGAGAAAATGGATTCCATCAATGCCAGCATCCGGCAAATCCGAAGCGATATCTATAACTACATTGTTGTACCGGAGAATGCCGGTGCCATTCTTGCGGACTTCAATTCGCAGGTAAACAATGTTGATGACCAACTGGCTTTATTAAATAAACAAACTCTTTCTGCAAATGAATCTAATGTGATTGAAGTTTTTTCCATGAATTGGGATGAATACAAGGCTGCGGCCATTGAAGTCATGTCTTTCCTGGCCTATCGGGATACACCATCGGCTATCACCAGTTTATCTGAGGGTGGACGCATGTCATCAGCTCTTTCCGACCTGGACCAAAACCTGTCCGAGATATTGGAGATGAACCGCGAACAGGCGGATATGGAATATCAAACCGCCACAAATAGTTTTTTTCAAACTAGGTTGATCTTAATAGCAGGGATATTCGGTTGCATGGCATTGGCTTTATTGATCATTCTGGTACTGAGCCGCAGTATCAATACACCCCTCAAACTGGTAGGGAGTGCCCTGCATACCTTAATGCTCGGTAGCACCAGTTTTGTGGTTGAGGAAAAAGCCAGGAAAGACATGCTGGAACGGAAGGATGACTTTGGAGACCTTGCCAGGTCGGTTGTCAGTACCCGTCAGTATTTCACTGAAATGGCTGAAGTTGCGGAAGCAATCTCCCGAAACGATCTCACCATCAGCGTTCGACCCAAATCAGAAGATGACAAACTCGGCAACACATTTCTTCTAATGGTTAACAACCTCAAAGCGGCTCTCAACGAAGTGTCCAAGGCATCCATTCATGTCCAACAGACTGCATCCTTACTGGCAGATGCCGCAAGCGAATCCGGCCAGGCAACCGGACAGATATCCATGACCGTACAACAGGTTGCCACCGTAACAGCCCAGCGGGGGAAAAGGGAAACCCATAACCAATTTTCTAACAAAAAATTTTTACGCCCAACCAATGTTTTGAAAATGTTCCCCATTAAAA
>CAYRHB010000072.1:0-1724 GCA_964424035.1 uncultured Leptolinea sp. | reverse complement strand
TTCGATCGAACAAATGAGTCGGGCAATCGATGGTGTGGCAAAAGGAGCCCAGGATCAGGCAGAAGCGGCATCGAAAGCATTGGCATTGACCAGACAATTATCAGAAGCCATCCAGAAAGTATCCGGCAATATTGATCTTGTGGTTTCCGGTTCCACCGACGCGGAGAAAGCTGCCAGTCATGGTTATCAGACGGTTAACCAAACCCTGTCCGGTATGCAGTCCATCAAGAATGCAGTCGATCTTTCAGCCCAAAAAGTACAGGAGATGGGGTCCCGCTCTGATCAAATCGGGAACATTATTACAACCATTGAAGACATCGCCTCCCAGACAAATCTTCTGGCTTTGAACGCAGCCATTGAAGCTGCCCGGGCAGGAGACGCCGGTAAAGGATTCGCCGTTGTCGCCGATGAGGTTCGTAAACTGGCAGAACGGTCAGCCATGTCAACAAAAGAGATCGGTGAGCTGATCAGCCATATCCAGCAGACGGTATCAGAAGCCGTGGACGCGATGAGTATTGGATCACGTGAAGTGGAGTTGGGGGTCAACCTGGCCCACGAATCGGGAACCGCTCTCCAGAAAATACTCTCATCGAACCAGGAAGTCAATACACAGGCTGGAGAAGCAGCGGAAGCCGCTGCCATTATGGGTTCCACGGCAAACGATCTGGTTGCGGCGGTGGATACAGTCTCTGCAGTCGTAGAACAGAACACAGCTGCTTCACAAGAAATGGCAGCCGGTTCCACGGAAATGCTTCAATCCATTGAGAATATTGCATCAATCTCCGAAGAAAATTCAGCCGCTATTCAGCAGGTCTCTGCGGCAGCCGAGGAAATGAATGAACAGGTGGAAGAAGTCTCTGCTTCTGCGATGGAATTGTCCAACCTGTCCACCAAACTTGAAAGCATTGTCAAACAATTCAAGCTAACCTGAGATAAGCCGATTCCGCTTATACCTGGATTTGCTTTTTTCTCCGTCCTGCCAATAATTCTGATATGGCGAATGGTCTTTTTCGGAATTTCTTTGAGAGTGATGCTTTCCATTTCATGGGCCGGGTTGAAAGGTTGACAACAGGCAACCTTCCGGTTCTTCGAATGACCATCCCTGCCGGGAAACGGGGGGCATACCGTGTCTCTCAGATGGACGATTATTTCAACCGGGCACGCCGTGATTTTTCATACAACCCACCGGTTTCCCTGCACCTCGAAGCACGTGTATCAGCCATCGATCTCCCTGGAACATGGGGGTTCGGGTTCTGGAATGATCCGTTTACCGCAGGGATGGGTATAAAGGGTTCAAAATGGCGTCTGCCTGCCCTGCCACAGGCCGCATGGTTCTTCTATGGATCAGACCGCAATGACCTTAGTTTTCATTCCGAATCTCAAGCCGCCGGGTTGATGGCTTCGGTCTTTTCATCGACCTCCATCCCATCCTGTCTGCTTTTTCCGGCTCTGCCCGGAGCGATATTGCTGCCCTTTAAACCGGCTGCCCGTCTGATCCGCCGGGTATCCGCAAGAATCATCCGGGATGAATTCAAGATATTAAAACCAAACGTTATGGACTGGCATTCATACAGGTTAAACTGGTTGCGTGATTCCGTGATCTTTATGGTGGATGATGTCGAGGTTCTTACAGCCTTCCAATGCCCGAAACCTCCCCTTGGGTTGGTCATCTGGATCGACAACCAGTATGCCGCGTTTCAAAGCGATGGAAGCATCCGGGTGGG
>CAYRHB010000071.1:15139-19475 GCA_964424035.1 uncultured Leptolinea sp. | reverse complement strand
TAAAGGCTCCTCGACCTGGACTCGAACCAGGAACCTAGCGGTTAACAGCCGCCCGCTCTGCCGAATTGAGCTATCGAGGAATGCTCCGCTATTATACGTTCACCCGTCAAAAACTGTCAATACTTCAAATCCCCGTGCAAAATCCGGCAGGGATGCTACAATTGTTCTATGAGCGTTGCCTTTACCGCCGACCTGCACCTCACGTCGCGCGCCGAACATCCCGCGCGCTTTGACGCCCTGGAAGACATCCTTGACCAGCTGGTGGATGCCGGCGTGGAGGTGCTGGTGTTCGCCGGCGACCTGTTCGACCGCGACCGGCGCGACGTGAGCGAGTTCGAAGCCATCGTCCGCCGGCCGGAGTACCGCGGGCTGAACCATGTGATCCTGCCCGGCAACCACGATTCCGGCCTCTCACAGTCATCGTTTGCGCTGGCTAACGTGCTGGTGATGGACCAGCCGCGCCTGGTCAACCTTGAAGAGGGCGCGCTGCCGTTCTTCTTCCTGCCCTACAGGGCGGGCGAATCAGCCGGGGCGCAGCTGGTGCCCTTCCGCGCGCAGCTACCGCCCGACGGCTGGTACCTGGTCAGCCACGGCGACTACACCTCGGGCCCCGCGGTGCCCAACCCCGCCGAGCCCGGCATCTACATGCCGCTCACCCGCGCGGATATCACCGCGTTCAAACCGGCGCGCGTTTTCCTGGGGCACACCCACCTGCCGTTCCAATCGGAGCGCATCATTTCCCCCGGCTCTCCGGCCGCGGTGGACGGCAGCGAGACCGGTCCGCGCGGTTTCTGGCTGGTGGACCCGGTACACGACGGATTGGAGCGCCGCCGCGTGCGCCGCGGACCCATTTACATGAAAGAAGAATTCCTCATCACCCCCGCGGAGGACGAATCCGCACGGCTGGCGGATGAGGTCACCCGCCGTGTGGCGGGCTGGGACCTTTCACCCGCGGAACGCGAACGGGTGCGCCTGGCAGCCGGTTTCCACGGTTGCGCGGCGGACCGGTCGACCCTGCGGGCGGCCGTGCTGGAGGCGCTGGACCGGCCTGAAGGCCGGGTGCGTCTGCATCCCGACGGGGAACCGGATTTCTCCCATGTCCTTACCGAAGACGACCCCGCCCTGGCGGCAGCCGCCGCGCTGGCGCTGAAAAAGGCGGCCGGGTTGCAGCTTAATGAGCCGGTGGCCATGCCCGCGGCAGACGAGATCGACCGCGCCGTGCTGCGCGTGATCTATGGAGGGGACTGATGGCCGTACGCATCGCCGAGATCTCGCTCGAAGGCCTTCCGCCGCAGCCGCCCATCCACCTGCAACCGAAGCGCGTCAACCTGCTGTACGGGCGCAATGAGAACGGCAAGACCCGCCTGGTCGAGTTCATCCTGGCGTCGTTGCTGCGTTCCAGCGCGAAGATGTCCATGCGCAAAGTGGATGCCGCCGGGTTTGTGCGCGTCAACGGGGTAGCCGAAGCCGAAGGGCTGCGGTTCAGTCCACGCGGCCGCTTCAAACTGGAAGATTACCTGCCCGCGCCGCAGGCCGGTCTGCCCCCGCAGCTCGCCCGTCTGCTGGTGGTCAAAGGGGCGGAAAACGAGCTGCAGGCCAACGCGCCCGGCGGGTTGGGACGAACCGCGCTGAACGAGTACCTCTCGAACCAGGGGATCATCGATCTGATATTGGAGCGGGTGCCAAAGAGCACCCAGCAGTCGCAGATCCTCGGCGGGCGGGTCAGCGGTGCGCTGACCGGCAGTGTGAAGAAACGCAAAGAAACCCTTGAACGGCTGGCTGTCATCGAAGACCTGTTTAAAGAGATCGACTCGCAGCTCTCTGATGGTCCACTGGGCCAGTTTGCCGAACGCCACCTTCAAATCGATACCGCGATCGCCGGGCAGAAGACCGCCCGCCAGCATTACGTCAACAAACTGGCCGCCGATCAGGCAGACTGGAAACGCCAGTCGGACGAGATGCCTTCGCACGAAGTGCTGCATATTGAAGCCGATATCCGCGAAGAGACCCGGTTAAAAGAAGAGATCGACCGGTTGATCCGTGAATGCAGCCAGAAGGAAAAACTGGCCGAAAACTACCGCTGGCTGGAGGCTGCCCTGCAGACCTACCAGGCGCAGCACGCCGTCAACCCCGAGGTGCCATTGTGGGTGTTCCCGCTGCTGGCGGGGCTTTCCGTGGTGGCTACGGTGATCCTGGCATTTTTCAATTTTCCCTGGGCGGCACTGGTCACCGCGCTTGCCGCGCTGCTCACCGGGTTCCTGTCATACCGCAGCCTGCGCCTGCAATCCGAAGCCAGCCTGGCCGCGCCGGAGAACAAGGTCATCGCCACCGAATTTGAAAGGCGTTTCATGTCGCGCTGTAATGGTGTGACCGATCTGCAGGTCAAAAAGAACGCGTTGGAACGCGACATGTCACTGCTTCAAACCCAGTCCGAGCTTTTGAAAAAGAGCCGGGTGGACTGCCGCGAATTGGGACGGTCGATCGACACCCGCCTGGCGCTGTGGCTGGGGGACCACAATTCCGTTCGTGAAGGCCGTGAAGCTGCCCTGAATGAGCTGCAAACACGCCGCGCCCGGGTGGATGAAACCCTGGTTCGGGTGGAATATGCCCTCAAGCATACCCCGGTGGCGCCGGTGGCGGGCGGTGAGATTGGCCAGGCGGATGAATATGACCCGCAGAAGTTGACCGATCTGGAGGATGAAGCCGCGGCTGTGCGCCAGCAAATGGATGAGATCAACCGCCAGAAGACCTCCCTCAAGCAGCGCATCTGTGATTTTACCGGTGAATCGGTTACCGTGAGCCTGGATGAACTCATCCCGGGGTTGCAGACCCTGCGCGCCGACCTGGAGCATACCGCCCGGCAGCTCACCGCTGAGATAGCGGCCGGTATCGCCGTCACGCAGGCGGCACAGGAACTGCGCGAAGGTGAGGACTCGTCGCTGCAATCAGCACTGAACGACCCGCAGATCAGCCTCCCCGTCAGGGCGCTCACCGGGCGTTATAACCACATTGACCTGGCGGGCGATCACCTTGACGTGTCAGACGCCTATCAAACGTTCCGCCTGGACGAGCTGAGCACCGGCGCGCAGGAACAGGTTCTGCTTGGGTTGCGCATCGGCATGGCTTCGCGCCTCTTCAGCGGCCAGCCGCTGTTCCTCATTCTGGATGACGCCTTCCAGCATTCCGACTGGCGCCGCCGGCCGGCCATGGTCGACGAGATCTTGCGACTGGCAAAAGCCGGATGGCAGGTCTTCTACCTGACGATGGATGACCATTTGCGTGATTTATTTCTAGAAAAAACTCCACCCGTCATGGGTGATGATTTCCTGTCCTTTTCCTTTGAGGAGTGAGCATGACCGACCAACCCATTACAGACAATCTGCCGCGCTGCCCGTGGCCGCAGCGCGAACCAATGCTGACCTACCATGACACCGAGTGGGGAAATCCGGTGCGCGATGACCGCATCTTATTCGAATTCCTGCTCCTCGACGGCGCGCAGGCAGGCCTCAACTGGGAGATCATCCTCAAACGGCGCGAAGGGTACAGGAATGCCTTTGCCGGGTTTGATCCGGTCGCCGTTGCCGGATTTGACGCCCCGAAGATCGAGGAGCTGCTGCTCGATCCCGGCATCATCCGCAACCGGCGCAAGGTGGAATCGGCAGTAAATAACGCCCGAAAGTTTCTGGAAGTGCAGAAGGAATATGGCACTTTCCATGAGTTCTTCTGGAGCTTTGTAGGCGGGAAGACGATCCAGAACCATTTCAAGGAGAATAGTGAGATCCCGGCTGTAACCCCGGAAGCGGAAGCCATGAGCAAAGCACTGCTCCAACACGGATTCACTTTTGTCGGCCCGACCATCTGCTATGCCATTATGCAATCTGCCGGACTGGTGAACGACCATCTCGTCAGTTGTTTCCGGCACGCCGAGCTGTCAAAATGAGCGGAGAATATGGTCGTTGCCCGGGCACGCCAGTTTCAGTCGACAGGATCATTCGCTGCCCGAGCCTGTCGAGGGCTGGCTTCGACTGGCTCAGCCACCGGGCTTCGACATGCTCAGCCGCCGGAACGGCTTCGATCCCTGCACGGCAAAATTCGAAGTGCGATAGCGGGACAAGGTCTCTAACCGGCCTGTTTACCCGTTGCCCGGGACTGTCGAGGGTTGGCTTCGACTGGCTCAGCCACCGGGCTTCGACAAGCTCAGCCGCCGGAACGGCTTCGATCCCTGCACGGCAAAATTTGAAGTGCGATAGCGGGACAAGGTCTCTAACCGGCCTGTTTATCCGCTGCCCGAGCCTGTCGAGGGCTGGCTTCGACTGGCTCAGCCACCGGGCTTCGA
>CAYRHB010000071.1:7025-15039 GCA_964424035.1 uncultured Leptolinea sp. | reverse complement strand
TTGCCCGGGACTGTCGAGGGTTGGCTTCGACTGGCTCAGCCACCGGGCTTCGACATGCTCAGCCGCCGGAACGGCTCAACCTGTGGAGATTCTTATATTATTCCAGCCGATGGAGTCAAACCATGACCGGACCGTTGTATGAATCGATCTACGCGCTGGTACGCCAGGTTCCACCGGGCCGGGTGATCACCTACGGGCAGGTGGCAAAACTGGTGGGCGGATGTTCCGCCCGCATGGTGGGCTACGCCATGGCCGCCCTTAGCGAGGGGATGAATGTCCCCTGGCAGCGGGTGATCAATGCCAAAGGGCGTATCAGTCCGCACGGATTCGGGTACGGATCTGCCCTGCAGCGTCAATTGCTGGAGGAAGAAGGCGTCATTTTTCGTCCGGACGGTTCCATGGACCTGGACAAATACAGCTGGCTTCCGCCGGAACCCGGCCGGGGAAGAAGATAGCCGGATGGATGGGGCGCGCGTCATCGGAACCGACGCGCCGGCCTTGCGCCAGGCTGTGCTGGGCTGCTGGCTGCGCAACGACCTCACGCGGGCGGCATCGATTGCCCGCCAGTGGACAGGCCGTGAACCCGGTTCACTCGATGCGTGGATCATGCTCGCCGAAACCTGCACCCGCCAACGCCATCCCGCCGATGCCCTGGAAGCCCTGCGGAATGCCTCTGATATTGACGGCAACCATCCACTATTCTGGCGCGCACTCTGCCAGGCTGCCCTGCAGGCAGGCGCATTTTACACCGCCCACGGGGCTGTGGCGGCAGCCCGATATACGAATATGCCGGCGAAAATGGTTGCCGAGCTGGAACAATGGCTGAGAAAAGACGGGCTGGTGGACACACGCGGAAAATTCATGAAACCGGAAGCCAGCGAAGAAGGCTGGCAGGATCTCGTACCCCGTCTTTGGCAGCCCAACCGGGAGGATGTCCGCCTGTGCTGGGGGCGCTGCCGTGGACGCATTTTGGTCTACCCCGTGGATTTTGCCGCCCCGGCTGCCGCATTTGCCAGCGGGCAGGGTCCCGAAATCTGGTTCAGCTACCCGGCTGCGGTGGAAAAACTCTCGCGGACGTATGAAACCACGTTCCTGCAGGTTGTGCCCCCGCCGGAGATTTTCAATCCTTTCCAGGCGTATTTCCTGCAGGCGTCATTGCACCTGTGCGGCTTTTTCCCCGAGCAAAACACATCACAGAAGTGGATCAGCCGTACCCCTGTCGGCGCGCTGGAGATCCACGTGTTCGGCAGCCGCCACTTCTGCATTATCGAAAATGATTCCCTGGTGGCTTTCCTCTGCACGTTCCTGCCGCATGTTTTCAACGGGCGAATTTCGTTGACCGGACCGCACGAAGACCTGGAAATTGCGCTTCCCTGGCTCACCCGCATCTGACTACCATTCACAGAATTCAGATTTCATGGTGTGTTAGAATCTGCATCCTGTAAGGTTGGTGCCCATGAAAATAAATAGACTCTTCCTCAGCCTCATGCTGGCTTTAACCGCCTGTTCGCAGGCCATGCCGGCAGTCACTTCCACCCCGGAGGCGACTCAGACCCCCACGCTCAGTCTGCCGACACCCGTCGTCCAGACAACCCGCCAGCCGGATGTCACGGCCGCCGTCACGGCGTTCCTGGAAGCCTGGAAGAATTTTGACCACGCGACAATGTACAGCCTGATCACCAGGGAATCGCAGGCCGGCATCAGTGTGGAGGATTTCACCAAACTCTATACCGATACTGAAAACGCGCTGACCCTGGTTGAATTAAATTACACCACCGGTCCCGGCAGTGTGCAGCAACAAACAGCCACAGGCACCGCGCAAGTGAATTACAAATCCAACCTGTTCGGCGAATTTGTCCGCGACCAGGTTTTCAACCTGGTGAATGAAGATGGAGCCTGGAAGATTACGTGGCATGATGGTCTTGTATTGCCTGAAATGGGTGGCGGCAACCGCTTAACGGTTGAATATTCCATTCCGGAGCGGGCTAATATTTATGACAACATCGGAGGCGAACTGGCTGCCCCTGCCACGATCGTCGCTCTGGGGATCATCCCCGGACGGATCGATACCAATACGGAAGAAGCCATGCTCACCCTGCTTTCAACCCTCACCGGCAAACCATGGGAGAATATCTTTGAAGCCTACCAGGGTGCCGGTGCCGATTGGTATATTCCAGTCGGAGAGGCTACCGAAGAGAGCGTTCGAGGATATCAAGGCGAACTGGATTTTTACCCGGCTATTGTGGTTTCAACATTCAATACCCGCTATGCGTATTCATCGCGTGGATTGTATTACGACCGGGGAATAGCTCCGCAGGTAGTTGGCTATGTGCAGGCGATTCCAAGCGACCAGCTTGCCGATTACAAACGCATGGGCTACCAGGGCAATGAGATGGTTGGCGTGGCCGGACTTGAAAAATCACAGGAGAAATACCTGGCCGGTACCCACGGCGCCACTTTGACCCTGCTTAACCCGCAGGGACAGGCGGTTGCCCGCCTGGCACAGGTTGAGGTCCAACAAGCCCAGAACATCACCACAACCATTGACTCCGACCTGCAGATCAAGTTGCAGCGCTCCTTCCAGGATTTCCGGGGAGCCATTGTAGTGATGGAACGCGATACCGGCCGGATACTGGCCATGGTATCCAACCCGGGCTATGACCAGAACCGGTTCATGGCGGATAATCCGAACAATAACAACGGGGTGCTGCTAAACGAATTACTCAGCGACCCGGATACACCCCTTTTAAACCGCGCCGCCCAGAGCAGTTATCCGCTCGGGTCGGTATTCAAGATCATCACCATGGCTGCCGCGTTGGAAACCGGTGTGTTCACCAATGATTCCATGTGGGACTGCCAGTTGGATTACCGTGAAATACCCGACCTGGTGCTGGATGATTGGACCAAAGCCAAGGCATACCCGCCCAGTGGTGAATTAAACCTTTCCGGCGGGCTCATCCGCTCGTGCAATCCCTGGTTCTACCATATTGGCGTGGAACTGTACCGACTGGGTTACAACCGGGCTATCGGGGAAATGGCCAACGGGTTTGGCTTGGGAAGCGCCACCGGGATCGAACAGATCGCCGAAGATGCCGGAAATATCCCGTATCCCCAGGATGAAAAAGAAGCCGCCCAGCTTGCCATTGGACAGGGCGCCACGCTGGTCACACCATTGCAGGTGGCACGTTTTATTGCCGCGGTTGGCAATGGCGGCACGCTGTATCGCCCGACCCTGATCGAATCGATCACCCTGCCGGATGGCACGCCCACCTATACGTTCCAGCCGGAAAGTATGGGAAACCTGCCGGTTACACCGGAACATTTGAAACTTATCCAGGAAGCCATGAAAGGCGTGGCTTACAGCAAGAAACCGCTGGGTACTGCCCGTTCCGTCCTCGCCTCATTGCAGTATGCCGTTGCTGGAAAGACCGGCACCGCCACCACCTCAGACGGAGCTCCGCATTCCTGGTTCGGTGGATACACCAATGAACCGGCAGGTGGAAAACCTAATATAGCCGTCGCGGTGATCGTGGAAAACGGCGGCGAAGGATCCGAGGTTGGCGCGCCATTTTTCAAACGCGTCGTCAGCCTGTACTTCTCCGATGGACAGAGCGCCGGCGATTTGCTCCCGTGGGAATCCCGGGTTTACCGGTTGGCCGAAAACACCGCCACACCAACGGTCACCCCGTCACCCACACCCACCCGCGAACCATAACGCCGCAGCCAACAATAACCCATGGATCTTACGCTCCTGCCAATGGAACTGCCGGGCAATATTTACCGCAGCCCCATGCCGTTCGGGCAATATGACCGTACAGGTCTGGTTTACCAGGCTTTCTTCAAGCAGGAGATCCATACGGTTGTCCTGCTGGTTCCGGATGCCGAATGCTGGATCTATGCCGGGCAAGATCTGCGCGCCCGTTATATTAAAGACGGGTTGAATGTGATCCATCTGCCAATGAAGGATTACCGTGGGACCGACATCCCTTCGATCTCCACCGCTGTGGATGAGACCCTGCGGTTGGCCGGGCTGGGGTATAACATCGATATCCACTGCCATGCCGGGTTGGGGCGTACGGGTTTGTTTGCCGCCTGCCTGGGTACCCGTCAACTGGGAATGAGCGGCGAGTCAGCCATCCGCTGGATCCGCGGGCTGGTTCCGGGTTCTATTGAATCAAGCGAACAGGAGCGCGTGATCCGTGAATTTGCTGTCAGCAACACGTGAAGCGGTGTAAGTACAATGTATATACAGTGACACCATGAGAACAAAAAAAGATCTGGCCACGGATGCGAAGCAGGAGTTTGCCCGCTGGGAGGAATTGATCCGGCAAACGGACATATCAGAAGCCGGGATTTCGATCCGCCCTTCGACATTTTCTTTGAAGGATACCCTGGTTCATTTAAAGACCTGGCAGGAGATCACCCTGTCCCGTTTGCAGGCTGCCCTGCGAGACGATGATCCGGTATGGCGGGGGTGGCCTCAAGATTTGAACCCTGATTCGGAAGAGGATCTGGATACCATCAATGCCTGGATCCTTGAAAAAGGCAAGTTAAAATCATTTTCTGAAGCCCACCGGGATTGGGTCCGGTCATTCAGGCAAATGCTGTCCCTGCTGGATGCCATTCCTGAAGCTGACCTCTATGTATCCGGACGGTATACCTGGCTGCCTGATTATCCGTTGGCTACCGTAGTGGAAGGTTCCCTGGACCATCATCGTGAACACCGGGAAGCGTTAATTATTTAGACGAAAAACCGCCCGTTACTCCGGTCGGTTTGGATTTCCAGATATAGAGGGGTTATTTGCCTTTCAACTGCCTGGCCAGTTCTTCCCGTACCACCTGTGGATTGGCTTTCCCACCGGCCATGCGCATCACCTGGCCGAAGAACCAGTTGGCCAGGGTTTCCTTTCCGGCCCGGTAGCTTTCCAATTCGGCAGGGTTTTCCTGCAGGGCTCTGGCGACAATGGCTGCGATCTCGCCCTTATCCGAGGTTTGCTGCAGTCCCTGCGCTTTGATAATTTCTCCGGCTGATCCGCCTTTTTCCAGCAGGGTGGTCAGGATGACCTTTGCTGTAGCCGCATTCACCTCACCTTTTGTCAATCGGATTAGCAGGTCTGCCAATCCGGGCGGGGTAACCCGCAACGATTCAAACGTTTCACCGGTGCGATTAAGGTATGCATAGAGCTCTCCCAGAATCCAGGCGGCAACCGTCTTGCCGGGGATATCCTTTGCGGCGGTCAGGGTATTCTCAAAATACTCCGCCACAGTGATATCGGCAGCCAGCAGGGCTGCATCCGCGGCAGACAGGTTAAAGTCAGCCTGGTAGCGTTGTGCGCGTGCGCGGGGAAGTTCCGGCAACGTGGAGCGTACCCGGTGTACCCAATCCGCGTCCACAACCAGCGGGGGCAGGTCGGGTTCGGGGAAATAGCGGTAGTCGTGGGCGTCTTCCTTGCTGCGCTGGGTGTATGTCCGGCCGTTGGCTTCATCCCATCCCAGGGTTTCCTGGGCAACCGTTCCACCGCTTTCCATGACCTTGATCTGCCGGTCGATCTCATAAGCCAGACCGCGTTCCATGGCCCGGAAGCTGTTCAGGTTTTTGATCTCCACCCGGTTATTGAGCACATCCGTCCCTGCCTTACGCACAGATACATTGGCTTCAAACCGGATGACACCTTTTTCCATATCGCCCGAGTTGACACCCAGGGCACGCAAAATGCCACGCAGGGTGGTGGCGTAGGCTTTGGCTTCTTCAATGGAGCGGATGTCCGGTTCGGTGACAATCTCAAGCAACGGAACACCGCAGCGGTTCAGGTCAACCAGTGAATAGTTTTCAGAATCGGTTTCCACATGGGTCAGTTTACCGGTGTCCTCTACATGGTGGGCCCGGCGTACGCGGATCACTTTTTCACCCTTTGATGTATCCACCACCAGCTCGCCATCGGAAGCCAGCGGGTGCTCGTATTGCGAGATCTGGTATCCCTTGGGCAGGTCAGGGTAGAAATAATTTTTGCGGTCGAACAGGCTGGTATGGTTGATCGTACATCCCAACGCCAGACCGACCTTCATGGCATATTCTACCGCCTGTTTGTTTACCACCGGCAATACGCCGGGCATTCCGGCGCATACCGGACAGACAGTGGTGTTGGGTTCTGCCTGGGTGGAGTCAACAACCCGGCAGGAGCAGAACATTTTCGTGCGGGTGGCCAGTTCCGCGTGTACTTCCAGCCCGATGACGATTTCGTATTCCATCTATATAAAGCTTCCTGTTTTGTATTACCCCAGACGGCGCATGAAATTGTGCATGCGTTCAAGGGCCTGTTCGATCTTTTCATATGCCGTGGCGTAACTGGCACGACAGAAACCTTCTCCACCGGCACCAAAAGCCGTGCCGGGCACCATGGCCACGCGTTCTTCCTCCAACAGCCTGTTGGCAAAGGTATCCTCATCCATGCCGGAAGTGGTCACCTGTGGAAATGCGTAGAATGCACCTCTGGGTTCGAATGTGGTCAACCCCAGCTGGTTGAAACCATTGACGATCAATTTCCGGCGGCGGTCATATTCATTGACCATATCTTTCACATACGTTTCCGCTTTTAGCAGAGCTTCAGTAGCCGCGTCCTGGGCGGTGGTGGGCGCAGACATGATGGTGTACTGGTGCACACGCAGCATACCGGTCAAAATGTCCTGCGGGGCGCATGCGAAACCGATGCGCCAGCCGGTCATGGCGTAATCTTTGGAGAAACCTCCAAGGAGAATGGTACGGTCTTTCATCCCGGGGAGAGAGGGAAAACAAACATGTTTTACCCCGTATACCAGGCGGTCATAAATCTCATCGGACAAAACGATCAGGTCGTGTTTTTCCGCCAGTTTGCCGATCTCGATCAGGGCTTCACGGCTGGCTACTGCGCCTGTGGGGTTGTTGGGGAAACCGAGCAGGATGGCTTTTGTGCGGGGCGTTATGGCAGCTTCAATGGCCGATGGTTTTAGGTCAAAATTGTCTTCCAATTTAAGCGGCACTTCCACAGGGACTCCACCTGCCAGCAGAACCTCGCTTTGGTAGGCGACAAAGCAGGGGGTGGGAATGATCACCTCATCACCCGGGTTGAGAATAGCGGTGCAGGCCAGGTAAAGGGCTTCCGAGCCGCCAACCGAGATCAGCATCTCTTTTTCGGGATGGTAGGAAACCCCGTACAGGTTCTCCCATTTTTGCGAAAGGGCTTTCCGAAGCTCCATCTTGCCCGAATTTGAGGTGTAATGCGTTTCCCCGGCATGGAGGGACCGCACACCGGCTTCCAATATAGGCAGCGGAGTGGTGAAATCCGGTTCGCCAATGCCAAGAGAGATGACATCCTTCATCGTCGCGACAATATCAAAGAACTTCCGGATTCCGGAAGGTTTCAGGTTGGCAACCCGGGAACTTAAGTACGATTTTTGAGCCTGTGTCATTTCCATGATTCTACCGTCCAAATCCGTGAATTTTCATCATACGATAATTGGAATCTTTCCTGATCCACATCAAGAACAACAAAGGTAAATCCTTCAGGTGTTCGGGTTTCTTTTATTAAAGAAGCAACTTCATGGTCCTGTCCGTCCCACCAAAAGCGGATGGGTCGTTCAGGATACCGCTGGCTAGCCAGGCATTCCACCCTGGTCTTTATTCCAGTGCCCAGGATGAATCTCCCAGGTTCAACCGGGCAGCCTGCCCTTGAAGCTGAACATTTCGGCCAAGGAGCGAATCTTCCAGAACCATTTGCTGGATCTGGGTGCCCTTTTCAACAATGGTGTTCTTCAAGATGACATTGCGAACTTCGCAATTGGCATCCATGGAAACATACGGTCCGATGACCGAATTTTCCACAATAGCTGAGTGGTGGATGAATACCGGTGGAATGACGCTCACCCCTTCACGTTTGGCTGCCTCATCCGAGTTATCGTGCCGTGCAAAATCAGGTAATGGTTTGTTTAAAAAAGGCTGGGGGTTTTACCACAAACCACCCAGTTTACCCCCCGGGTG
>CAYRHB010000071.1:0-7015 GCA_964424035.1 uncultured Leptolinea sp. | reverse complement strand
AGGCTCGGGGGAGTTCCAGCATCCAGCCAGGTTTCCACCCGGCTTGGGCGAATCTTCGCGCCTTTTTCCAGAAGGATATTGATGGCATCCGCCAGGAAGTATTCACCCTTGAGCATAACTTTACGGTCCATCTGGTCCTGAATGGCAGCGATCAGGTCTTCACCACGTTTGAAGTAATAGAAGCCTACCAGGGCGAGATTGTTCGCCATCTCAGTCGGTTTTTCCACCAGGTGATGGACGAAATCCTGTCCATCCACCTCGGCTACACCAAAGCGGCGCGGATCAGGAACCGGTTTTACCCAGGCAGCCCCGTCAATTTGCGGGTCACCCAGAACATCAAAATTGGTCTCAATCAGTGTATCCGAGAAGGTCATCAACATCGGACCTTTAAGATACTCCCGGGCGGTATAAATGGCATCAGATTGGCCACGCATCGTTTCCTGGACCACATAGTGGACTGTTTTATCCGGATGGGTTATCTCCATATATTCCTGAACCTGTACACGTTGATTGGGGCCAACGATCATTACAAATTCCGGCTTGTAGGTTTCAGGGAGCGGTTTGAACTGTTCAAGGACGTAATCCAAAACAGTCTTGCCTGCCAGTCCAATGAGGGGTTTGGGTTTACTGTATGTGTGGGGCCTCATCCGTGTTCCAAGGCCCGCCATGGGTATGACGATCTTTATGATGGTAGACAAATTTGTTATCTCCCTTCAAAGGTTTAATGATTTTATCACTGCTTTCAGCAGTAAAAAACACTCAACGCTCGCGGTTGAATTCAAAGATGATTTGAAATATGCTACTTAAAGAGTAAAAAGGAGGAAATTGGAAATGAAAAAATGGAAGATTACGGCAGTCTGTATATTTGTAATTCTGCTTACCCTTGCCTGCAAAACTGTCACAGGCCAGATTGATTCAACGGAGAGTGTCATAACCGGTGTTACTCTGGCGTTTGACTCCGACCCAGAGGATTTCAGTCCGGTAAACCCATCAAAGACCTTTGGGCCGGATGATGTAATTCATGCCGTAGTTGCGGTAAAAGGAGCTCCACAGGGTACTCTTTTCACAGCCCGATGGCTGGCTGTGGATGTGGGAGATCCGGAACAAGAAAACAAGCAAATGGATGTAACAGAAACAGAACAGGGGGGATCGGGAAATCTTGATTTTACCCTTACCCCGGATGGGAAATTTCTTCCAGGGACATACCGGTTTGAGATTTATGTGGATAATCAGCTGATCCAGACAAGAGACTATTCGATCGTTGCCGGGGAATGAGCACCGGGTTGAAATAATAAGAGGCTATCTGAAGGTTTATAGACAGCCTCTTTTTTCTCCTACATGGTAAAACAGATGATCAAAGCACTGGTGTCCGCATATGCCAGTCAGTCACCTGCTGGTAGGCATGGCCGGCTTTGAACAAAACCTCTTCTTTGTAATGCGGTCCCATCAGTTGCATTCCAATGGGCAGATTCTGACTGTCAAAGCCGCAGCAGAATGCCAGACCCGGAACTCCAGCCAGATTAGCCGGTAGAGTGAACACATCTTCCAGGTACATAGCCAGCGGGTCCTCGGTATGGGCACCGCGTTTAAAGGCGGTCGTTGGCGCGATGGGCGCTGCGATCATATCCACATCGGAAAACACACTCTCGAAATCCTGTTTGATGAGGGTACGCACCTTCTGCGCCTGTCCGTAATAGGCATCATAGTATCCGGCAGAGAGGGCATAAGTTCCCAGCATGATCCGGCGTTTGACCTCGGAACCAAAACCTGCGCCGCGGGATTTTTTAAACATATCAATATTGCCGTCTGACGGGACGCGCAGCCCGAAACGCACACCATCGTAACGTGCCAGGTTCGCACTGGCTTCCGCGGGGGCAATAAGGTAATAGACCGGCAGGGCATACTCTGTATGTGGCAGGCTTACCGGTTTGATCTCTGCACCCATGGCCGCAAACTGGTTGATGGCTTCCCGCACTGCTTTTTCCACATCCGGTTGGATACCTTCAATAAAATATTCTTTGGGTACTCCGATCCGCAGCCCCTTCAGGTCGGTGTGGTTGTCCAGTTGGATTTGTGGAACAGGGATATCCATGCAGGTGGCGTCTTTCAGGTCATATCCGGCCATGATCCCGAAAAGCAGGGCGGTGTCTTCCACATTTCGGGCCAGAACACCGGCTGAATCCAACGAAGAACCGTAAGCGATCAAGCCGTACCGGCTTACACGACCATACGTGGGTTTGATCCCGGTCAACCCGCAAAAGGAGGCAGGTTGACGTACGCTACCGCCGGTATCGGTTCCCAACGCGGCCGGAGCCATACGGGATGCCACAACCGCCGCGCTTCCGCCGCTGGAGCCTCCGGGAACACGTTCCAAATCCCAGGGATTGCGCGTGGTGAAATACGCGGAATTCTCTGTGGAGGAGCCCATGGCGAATTCATCAGTGTTGGTTTTCCCCAGGATCACCACGCCGGCATCCTTTAACTTTTGAACGCATGTTGCTGTGTAGACTGGTGTGAAGTTTTCCAGGATCTTTGAACCGCATGTGCACCGGATTCCTGCCACAGTCAACACATCCTTTACGGCAATCGGTAGACCAAGTAATCTGGGGATGGGGGCATTTGAATCGCGGAGCGATTTCCGTTTCTCATCGCTGGCTTTTGCCTGCTCCAATGCGAGTTCGGGAGTACGGGTCAAATATGCCTGAACAGACGGTTCGAGCCTGGCGGTATGTTCAAGCAAGGCGGATGTCAATTCAAAACTGGAGCATTCGCCGAAATTCAGTGCGTTTAACGCCTGAGTGACGGAAAGTTCGGTGAGGTCTGTCATTGCGGCTCCTCCAATGCCGGAGGAACTTTAAACTGGTCTTTCTCTGCCTGCGGCGCATTTTGCAGCAATCTGTCAACCGGTAATGATTCGATTGGCGAATCATCACGGAAGCGGCTGCGGGCGGGGAGAACACTCGATGTAGGTGGAATCCGGCTTGTATCCAGGGTTTTCAAACGGTCAGCATATTCTAGTATTGAGGATAGTTGCTGCTGGTATCGTTCAATTTCACTGTCTGTCAGTTCCAACCGGGCTAATCTGGCAATATGAATAACTTCTTCGCGAGTAAGAGACATGAACGGATTATATCAAAAGGTATTGGAATAATTTGTGGAATAACAAAAATGATGGATAGGCTCTTTGAATTCCAGCCTTTAATCATGGACCCAAATAACCAATCCGAAAATGGATTCGACAATGGATTTTTGTTCGGGTTACTTTTCGGTTTGAGCAGTGTTATCGTGGACTATTGAATTTATACCGTTATTGGCCTATAGTAAAGATATCAACGATGCCTGGTCACCGATTCCCTATTTGTGTTCGGAGGGACAAATGAACAGGGCATTTTCTTGTTTCTCAATAAATTGGATTCTGGTTTCGCTGGTTTGTATTACGCTTTCAGGATGCAACTATCCTTTCCCGCAGAAAATCACACCCCTTCCACCTTCTCCATTTCCCACAGCACTGCCAACAGCATCGCCAACTATAACTCCTACGCTTGAGCCGACCCCAAAGCCGCATGTCATGATCCCTGTTACGGGAAGCGGAAAAGAACAGACCATTCATGACCAGGTAAATAAAGCCTATGCCAGTCAAAAACGGGCATATGGCGGTGATGAATACCGGAATGGCCGCTTTGAACGCCCATTTACCAAGAATATGGAATACCTGGGTTACCTTGATATCGTAAAGGTGACCATGACCCGGGATGACCCCGTTTTTATATTTGTGAAAATCCAGGTTGCTGATCCCATCGTTCCCGCTGCTGAAGGTTTGGCATATTTCGGGATTGAATTGGATTTAAACCTGGATGGTCGCAGCACATACATGATCCGCGGAGCCCGGCCATTCACTGAAGAATGGTCGGTGAATGGCGTCGACGTGTGGGAAAGTACTTCATCACTTCAGCCATTAGCCGAATCCGGGGCGGGTATCCCTGTTACTGGAACCGCCGGATTTGATGTCAGCAGGCTGGTGGAAGGCCGTGGTAATGATATTGACCTGGCGTGGATCCGGCTGAGCCCGGGCACAATGGATACAGTAGAAATTGCCTTCAAAAATCAACTGGTGGGTGGTTTCCAGGGGAAGTTCGTATGGCGTCCGTTTACAGATGGAGTACCGTTCCACCCAAGCTTTTATGACCTGCAGTATACCTATACACTTGAACAGGCCGGGTCACCGATTGCCGGTGAAAAAGATTACCCGCTAAAGGAAGTTTATGCAGTGGATAACACCTGCCGGGTGGCTTCAGGCTATGAGGCAACCGGAAGAGAACCTGGTTTATGCCCCCTTCCTCCTCCTCCTTCAAAACCGGAACCTGAACCAGATATTCCGCAAGAACCAACTGTAGAGCTTATATAAGAAGGCATTTGGTTCGTTAGACTTGAATGGAGGTTATCATGAGTATAAAAAAAACAGGAGTTATCTCCTGCCTTTTAGTATGGTTACTTACACTGACCGCTTGTATGCCCCCCGCTGCACCACCGAGGGAAGAACCAACCCTTCCTCCCACAGTTTTTATACCGACCGTTGAACCCACCCTGATACCGGAACCAACTTTCATGATCGTTACGCCCACAAATCAAGAAATTCCAATAGAGCTTGAACCACCCCAACATGTGGTATATCCGGGCGAGATTTCCGGCAGGGAACAGACCATTCATGATCAGGTCACGGAATCATATGCAGCTCAAAAGCGGGCGTATGGCGGAGATGAATATTATGACGGCCGGTTCGAGCGGCCGTTTGACCGCGAAATGGGATATCTGGGACATCTTGATATCGTGAAATCAACCATGGTTCGTACAGACCCGGAATTTGTGTTTGTAACCATCCAGGTGGTCAGCCCCGTAGCATCTGCCATCAACTCCCCATCCTATTACGGGTTGGAACTGGATTTGAATAAGGATGGACGAAGCCTGTTCATGATCCGGGGTCTAGGACCGCTGTCTGAAGAATGGACAACGGAAGGTGTGGATGTCTGGAAGAGCTCCGCGGCCGAACATCGTGTAAGCGTGGCAGCCGAAGGATTGATCCCGGTAACCGGATCATTGGGTTTCGATGTTAATTTACTGCGTGCCGGCCGCGGAGACGATAACGACCTGGCCTGGATACGTCTCAGACCCGGCACTGAGAATGTTGTGGAGATAGCCTTCAAACATAGTATTGTGGGTGGTGAAGAAGGTGAATTCATCTGGCGCCCATTTACGGACGGCGCTCCTTACACAGAAAAACAATATGACCTTCAGGTCTATTACACGCTTGAGCAGGCAGGATCACCATATAAAGGAGAACTTAATTACCCACTAAAAGAGGTATACGCCGTTGACAACACCTGCCGTGTCGCCTCGGGTTATGAAGCAACCGGATATGAACCGGGATTATGTCCATTATCACTGCCGGATGTGCCTCAACACAGAGATGAACCCCCGCCCTGCTTTACACCCAATGGGGCTCCTTGCTAGAGTCAATCCAATAATCAACGCAACTTAATATCGACAGGTTATCCAAAGATCTGCCGGTATTATTCGTATGGTGACTTTTTTCTGGCAATTGACCCCATCAAATCTTGTTTTAGGATGTTTTATTGCCGGACTTCGGAGTAATTAAGTAACGGGCCAAAAATCCGTACCAATTTCTCCAACCGTTCCATATCTTCGACAACCCAGCAGGCTAAAAACGTTGTGATGGGTACTGCAGAAAACAGGCCAATCGTTCCAACCAGCGAACGAACGACTTCTTCTGCCATATAGTTCAAATTGATCAGATTCATAAATGACACATTACTGGTGGAGAACATTAAAAACATGGATAGAGATGCACCCAGATATGCCAGCACAAGAGTATTTACCGTTGCCGCAATATGGTCTTTACCGACATTCATTGACCGTTTGTAACGCTCCCGAAGGCTCATATCCGGGTTCGCTCTGTACATTTCAATGACGGTAGAGGTTTGCCCCAGCACCAGGTCAACCAGGATCCCAAGAGCTCCGATGATAATGCCGGCGATCAACAGATTCTTTAGGTTCATCTGATCATACTGTTGCATAAGGAACATGGCGCTTTCTTCTCCCATACCATTTAAGCGGGCAAAATCAACAAAGATGACCGCTAGTAAACCTGTAAAGACTATGGAGATCAGTATTCCCACCAGAGAAATATGGGTCTTTAATGTCCAACCGTATACAAGGTACTGCGTAATTGTTAAGAACAGCAGTGAACCAATCAGACTGATCAGGATCGGATTCTTTCCATCCAGGATTTGTGGGATGATGAAATAGATGATGACCACCATGCTGATTCCGATTCCGAGCAGGCTGCGAACACCTTTCCATCCGCTGACAGAAACACACACAAGAATAAATAACAAGCCAAGGATGACCAAAGGTTTAATTCTGATGAAGTCCACAAAATCCACATAGATTGAACCATCCGGAATCTCTGATACAGACACAAGAATTTCCTGATCTATGAAAAGAAGATCATTTCTGGAAAGGACATGCTGCCTGCCGTAATCGATCGTGTATTCTTCTCCCGCATACTTCCCTTCAAGGATCAACAAATCAACAACCTGATAAGGCTGTTCCTCATCTTCAAACTGCATGGATCCTTCTTCCTGGATCGACAGCACTTTGGCTTTGACTGTATCAGAGGAATAGCCAACAGAAGATGTATTTGCGGCAGGCGGTTTTTGAGACGTGAAAAATATCAGAAAAGCCAGCAGCAATCCTACAGCCAGCGTTATTAACTTTGATCTTCTATTTATAAATTCCCAGAACATACTTCACCAAAATCTCCCCATTCCTTTTGGAGGAATGTATCAGGTGTTTTTCACCCAAGCTGATTTCAAATGCCGTACTTTATCATAAAAAGATCATTACTGCAGTTATTCTCAGACTCAAGAATATTTAGTACAACTTCAATCGGATTTTTTGGCACCCACATGACAAACAAATTTGACAAATTGTGTCT
>CAYRHB010000070.1:0-19621 GCA_964424035.1 uncultured Leptolinea sp. | reverse complement strand
TTGGTCATGTCAAAACGCGGTTCAAAAACATTTTGTTACTTTATGTGTTGGTTTACTTTTTATCAGGCATCTTATAATCCTTCTTCCAAAGCAAGCAACGCACCAAAGCGTCCTGTCAATCCGTTTTCAACCCTGTGTGAGAACCATTCATCAATGTGGCAGCCCGTACAAATGCAAGCCATTTCAATATTCTCTACCCCATTTTGTGCCAGAATACGCCGGTTCGCTTCCCATAAATCCAGGTAGGTTTTTCCATCCTCGTACCTTAGAATTCCATCCAGATCATCAAAACAGATCTCTACCTGTTCGATCACATCCTTTTTAACCTCATAATGATCCGGGCCAATTGACGGGCCAATTCCGGCATGAATATTTTGGATTTTTGAACCATAGTGTTCTTGCATAACGGTAACGCAATCCCTGGCAATCCGGTTTAGCGTGCCGATGCGTCCGGCATGGGCAATACCGATCACTGACTCCACTGGATCCAGAAAGAACAATGGAACACAATCAGCGAATCGCATGAAAAGGGAAATTCCCGGTTTATTCGTGAAAATCGCATCTGCCTTTTCATGCTCCTGGGTCAGAGGGCGAGGCTTTTCAGTACAAATGATCCGGTTTCCATGAACCTGCCAGACATCAAAAATAGACTCAACGGGTAGATCAAAACTGGAGAAAATCCGTTTTCGGTTCTCAATGATATTTTCTCTGGTGTCACCATTCGTACCACCCAGATTCAACGAAGACCATGGAGAGGGGCTGATCCCCCCGTTTCGGCAGAAAATGCCCTGATGGACAGGGAACTCGCTAAATGTTTCGAATTGAAAATATGTTAACCCATTAGAGTGTTTTCTGATCATTCTCGTGCTTCACCCGTTTGAGAAATCTGTTCAGTAATCACCAGCTTTGAAGTCAGGAATGTCCGTGTCTCCCGCATCGATTCTTCCAACAATGGAAATAGATAGGCAGCCGTTGTTCCACCAAAAAGTACGCCGGTAATTACACGCAACATGGGAGTACTCTCTCTCATGGGAACCCATCCTGGCAGACCTCCTGCCAGTCCAGGCAGCTGGGAAAAACCATCCAACCCAATGGGGATTAAACCAAATGCGATCCAGACAAACCACGGCAAACTCTTCATTTTCTTTCCCGTCAGAAGGAAGATGATTCCAAAAACAAGCATGCTCCCGTAGATGGCTGTATCACGTTCACAAAGTGCTACTTTGTACCCTACTCTCTCATCTCCTACATAATCACGGGCTTTGAGAATATCTGTCGATTTAATCCCTGTCGCTTCTTCGAAAGTCTTTACACCAGGAATACCAGCCAGATCACGGGGATAGAAAATTTGCTCCCCAAAAAGAAACCATGACCGGAATCCTAATTGGTGACATAAAGGAGAATAGATGGTGTAAATCACTTTTGCAGGGGTAGTCATATCCGCCTTCATTAAGACAGGCGCAAGAAAAGGCAAACCGGCATAAAGAAAAAGGAACAGGTTGACCAGATGGATCAAATTCTTACTTAGCCATAACGAGAACCGGTCAGTCTTCGTGAAGGTACGTCCCCGTGTAATTCTGCGATCATATTCTTTATCCCCCACAGCAGACAGATGCCTATCCCTGTCTATAGATGCACCCAGTGCAATCTGAAGATCAGCTCTCGATAGAGGAGTATGAAGGACATACGGACCAATTTTTACATATGGGTATGATGTTCTCGCTTGAAATTGGTCTTCGGAATTAAGTTCATCAACATTAACGATTGCCATTTTATGGGGATGTGTTGATTGTAATTCTTCCAACATGCGGACTATGCCCTCACATTCATCGCAATCCGTCTTTCTGAAAAGGGTAACTGTTACCATGATTTAATCCCGATCATATTCTAGTTATTTTCGATCATATTCTGACCCAATTGATTGGTGTCGTGAGACTGAATGATACCTTCTTATTGAACAAAAAAGGAGGTTGGCAGAGTGATTGCTCCGAATCTTTTATGTCTGTCTCCTTGTATCCGGCAGAACAGGGAACTCCCCTTCATCTATTTTTGTTTACAGTTATGTATTTTCCAATCAAAACCCTGACATAGCAATCTTTTTCCACCGACCATGAATCTCCCAAAACGATGACAAAGATCAAGACCAGTTTGAATGTTAAAACACAGTTGATCAATGTTAAAAGTAGAATTGCCGCGTCGGAGATACCATTTTAGCCGGTCGTAAATAATTATTTCACAGGTTGGAATCAATGAACGGGTACAGGAAAAAATGAAAAGCAAAACTGGTATGAAGGCCTAAACCCATTGTAATAATCACGGAATTCTAGGCATCTGTGACATTGACGATGGTACCGCCAGGCATCGAAACCGTCAGATCACCCGGATAATAGGAAACGGTTGGAGTAGTCCAGCGGAATATCCATTTTGCATCATCAGGGCTTGTATTCACACAACCATGCGAAACAGGCATGCCATAGTTATTGTGCCAGAATGTGGAGTGAATGGCTACACCATCCCCTGAAAAAAGGCTGGTCCAGGCGATTCCGGGGGTATCCCAACCGGCTCCGGTCTGCCCGCCTGCCATGTGAATGGAAAGCAATTTTCTCCAGATCGGATGCGGTCCAGGTGGTGTTGCCCAGTTATCTACAAGGGTGCCGTCCGCATCGTATTTTGCGCCGGTAGACACCCGGCAAAAATACACTTCACGATTGCCTTCGTAGCAGGATAATGTCTGCTGCGCTACACTAACCTCGATGCGTTTATCGACCACATCTGGATTGATAGGGGCAATTTCCTCTGCTGTCACAGGGCGAAATGCTTCTGCCGCAGCCCAGAAAATGTCCCCGGGATTCCCATATTTTTCGTTCACCCTGTATTGAACCTGGCCTTCCGCGGTCGTTCGCACATCATCAACCCAGAGAACCTGGCTGTAATACAACCGGGGAAGTTGTACAGCATCCAGCCAGTTTCCACGAGCGGGGGGATTTTCCAGGATCAAATCGACCAATGGAACAGTGACTTCAAACCACATGCCTTTTTCTGTTTCATTTGCCGGAAGATCCATCACAGGTTGATTGGGTTTATTCTTGACCGGTTGAACGCTGCCTGCAAAGATATATCCATTGGGAGTTTCGACCCAATTGCGATTCATTAACCCGGCAGGTAATTCTCCAATAATGTCACGATTCCACTGAATAAGTTGATCCTGGTAAAGTTTTCCTACGGATGCTGCGTCAGCCGATGGACGGGCTCGCAAGTTCACCATGCCGACACATATCCGCCCGAGGTGCTCATCCGCGGTTGTTTCCCCAATCGGTTGAAGCCAACCCGGTTTCGGTTTCACTGCCACAAGTCCAAATCCGGCCAGTGAATATTTAAGAAAATCTCGTCGATTTATTGAATTCGCCATTTCTATACCAGTCATGGAACCGGATTTATCCGGTAAATTCTTTTCTATCAATCATTTCCTTGATCGTGATGAGCGCCGGTTCCCAGTATGTATCACCAGGTTCATACGGTACAAGGTTCCTGATCAGGTTGAAATTATACCCTGTCATCGCACCCAAGCGCATTTTCGGTTCTTCCCGCATCCGTTGATGTAGTGCGCGGGAAGCAGTAAATATTTCAGTAGCCAGAATGTGTTTCAAATTGGAAAGGATGCTGCAGGCATGGCGCGCGGCGTTCATCGAATTTGCGTTGTGATCTTCCTGGTTGGCTGATGTAGGTAGTGACAATACAGAATCAGGCGCGGCAAGTGCCTGGTTCTCCAGTACAAGTGATGCGGCGGTATACTGCAGCATCATCAATCCGGAATTCAGACCGGCATCCATTTGAGTGTCGACCAGCATGGATGGCAAGCCGCTGTTCAAATTACCGTCCAATAACCGGAACACACGTCTTTCAGAAATGGAGCCAACTTCAGCGGCAGCAATTTTAAGAACATCCATCGCCTGTGCAACCGGTTCACCATGAAAGTTCCCGCCGGAAATCGCTCCACCAGCTTCAAATAAGAGCGGGTTGTCTGTTACTGCGTTTATCTCAATTTCAACGATCTTCCGGGCATAAGCCAGCGCATCAATACTGGCACCATGCACCTGGGGGGCGCAACGGATGGAATAGGCATCCTGAACCCGCCCGGCAGCGTCAATCAGAGTGCTCCCTTGATAATTCTCGCGGATGCGGCCGGCCGAGAGGATTTGTCCATGATGTCCACGGGCTTTATGCAATCTTCTATCAAAAGCGGATGAGCACCCCTTTACTGCCTCGAGAGTCATAGCGGTTGCCAGATCGGCAATCTTTATAAAATAATCCAGGTCAATAACACATAAAGCAGCAATGGCTGCAGAAAATGTCGCGCCATTGCTTAAAGCCAGGCCTTCTTTTGGTTGCAGAATGATCCGTTCAAGACCGGCAGCCTGCATGGCTGCTTTTCCACTCATCTTCTTGTCTTGAAAAACAGCTTCGCCGGAAAGCTTTTCCTCATCTGCTTCATCACGTGTCAGAATCAGACCAAGATGACAAAGCGGTGCCAGATCTCCTGACGAACCCATGGAGCCTTTTTCAGGGATCAATGGGTAAACCCCCCGATTGTTCATATCTAGAAGTCGTTCAATTAATTCAGGGCGTACCCCCGAATGTCCTTTGGCCAGCGTATTCGCCCTGATGATTATGGCCGCACGGACAACATCTTCAGGCAAAGGATCACCAGTGCCAACTGCGTGGCTTAAAACCAGATTCCGGGCCAGCTTGCGGGCATCCTGTTTGTTGATCCGTCTGTCAGAAAAAATTCCGTATCCGGTGTTTATTCCATACACAGGTTTTTCTGAATTTACAATCTCATCCACCCAGGCTCGTGATTGGTTGACCATTTCTACAGCCCTGGTTGAAAGTGTAGCCTTTTCTTTGTTTCGCGCTACAGCTTCAATTTGATCAAGCGACAATTCGTGTCCTGTAATTTCCATGCAGAGATCATCCTTTCGGGAGTAACCAGTGCCCAAGAAGTACAGCGGCAACAGGGACGGTGATATTATCGTACTCTTCCAATGGCATCGATTCAATGCCCGTGCATATTAATCCAACTAGAATTACCGGAGATAGGTAATTTAATACAGGTTGAGAAAAAATTCCTGCCCGGGTAAAGAGAAACAACACAAAAAGTGCGAAACCTGTTCCCCCGATAAACATCGCGGCAGATCCAGCCCATGATTTATTCGCTGACCATGGTAACCGGGAATAACCGAATCGTTTTCCGATAATGTCGGCCAGACCATCACCACCGGACAACATCATTAACGCAGTAATTCCAACAGGTGAATCCTTCCAGTAGATAACAGTAAGTACAACGAATGCAATTCCATAGATCAACGGACCGCGAAGGATCTCTTTTCGATCTCCCCGCCGTGACATGGCATCCACGGCAGCCTGATCATTGATGATTCCAAGACCAACCAGAAGAAATTGAAAAGATATTAATAAGGGAATGATAGCTGCCAGATACCTGGCTGCCGGCTTATCAGGGAAGAGCAGCCAGCAAAGCACAAAAATTGGACCGGTGCCTATATGAATAATCTTCCGGCTTGTAGGGCTGCTTATCCAGCCTTTATGCGCGAAAAAATCATTCACACGCAACCAGCTGACAGCCAGAAAGAGTGTGGTTCCCATGGCCAACCAAAGATTTAACATAGTATGTTGAATACCTCTAATCGTTCTTCCCTGATCGTTCGCGACGGATTTCCCTTTCGGCATCCCGCTTGGACATCACATCACGCTTGTCATATAGTTTTTTGCCTTTTGCGATGGCAATTTCAACCTTTGCGCGGCCATCTTTTAAGTAAACCTGTGTTGGGACTATGGTTACACCCTTTTGCCGTACAGAATCGAACAACTGCCGGATCTCTTTTCGGTGTAACAACAGTCTCCTTGCCCGTTTTGGATCATGATTAAAACGGCTTGCGGCTTCATAGGGCGCAATATGCGAATTTACAAGCCAGGCGTCCCTTTCGGTGACTTCCACATAGGCCTCTGCCAGGCTGATCTGCCCGGCCCGAACTGATTTGATCTCTGTTCCGGCAAGGGAAATCCCGGCTTCAAATCGATCCAGTAGAAAGTACTCAAAGTGAGCCTTGCGATTATTGGCGACTACTTTGTTGCTCATAATGCAATTTTAACATACTACCCCCATAGAAATAGCGCAGCACCGGCGGCCAATCTTCCTGCCGCGATGATCCAGAGGGCGATATGCAGGTTTGTAATATGTCCCAGGTAAGGGCCTCCCAATGATCCAACCAGTATTCCGGCGTTGAATACAAGGTTGTACCAGGCAAGGTATCCGGCTCGTCCTCCCGGGGGTGATGCTTCAAGGATATAGTTATACAGGGTTCCACCTACAAAACCCCAACCAATCCCTCCAAAACACGACGCCACGTAATATAAATGCGGACCCGTGCTCATTGCCAGTAGTGCTGGATAACTCGATAACAGACAGATTCCCAACCCAAGTGCTTTTTTATATCCAAAACGTCGGGTAAATCCCTCTAGCCGGACAGAAACAACAAACATAAGTACATAGAAAAGACCATTGCCAATGCTCAGAACGGAATCAGATAGATGGATCTCATTAACTTGATAAATAGCAAAAATGGCAATTCCCAGATATTGGACGATATGGAAAAACAACAACAATCCGATTTTCGTCCCATATCTTCCACGAAGGACATCAATTCGAAGCACGTCTTTAATCGCTCTGCGACGGCCATTCCCACCCAGCACATTTTCGGCGACACCCGTTTCTGGAAAAACGGGCTTAACGAATTTGAGATGCAGGGTACTCATCAACGCACCAAGGAACCCGATTCCAAAAACGATCTGGTAATTTACAGGAAAAACTACTGCCATCAACACTTGCCCACATACCAACGTGGACACAATGGTTGAAATGGATAATACGGCATTTCGAATTCCTGCGACCCGTCCCCTGTTCTCCACCGGGATTGAATCAGCGAACAGGGCATTCTGCCCGATTGCCAGTGAAGTACCGGGGATTGACATGATGAATGTAATGGCGAGTATTGTGACCATCTGTTCAGATGGCATAAATAAAACGGGAATGAGAACAAGAACCCCGTAAAATAAACGTTGAAGTATGGCGGATAGAAAAACCGTCCTGTCAACAGCTTTTCGAGCCAGATAGTGCCCAGCAGGTAAAGCGACTATCAAATTAACGATGGCCTGCGCACCATTGATCATACCAACCTGGAAGCTCGTTGCGCCGATTCTGGCAGCATAGATGGTAAGAAATGATAATGTGCTTCCGGTTAAAACACCAAACCAGAGCATATCAAAATAAAGATGTATGCTGTTCTGTGAGAGGATATCCCTTTGTCGATAGGTAAGGATTGGCAAGTTCAATTTCATTCTAACTTTCTTCAAATGACCGGATAGTATAACCCTTCCCGGCAATTTATTGGCTGGATTGGTTATAATATTTTTTATTTAGTCAGCGGAGGATATACTATGCCGGATGTCGCACTTGCGTTGGGTGGCGGCGGTATTAAAGGCCTGGCACATATCGGTGTTCTAAAAGGATTGGAAAAGCAGGGAATATCTGTAAAAGCTATTGCCGGAACCAGCGCCGGGGGAATTATGGGTGCGGTTGCCGCTAAAGGGTTTTCTCCGAAACAAATAGAAGAAAAAGTAATCAAGCTGGATCAGTCGGAGTTTTTCAGGTTGAACTTTACAGATTCCCCCGCGTTATTGGACTTTTCAGGTTTTGCAAATGTGCTGGTTGAAATGCTGGGAGATAGCGCTTTTGAAGATCTTCCCATTCCTTTTGCCTGTACGGCTGTTGATATCAAAGGTTATCAGGAAGTCATCATCAGTTCAGGCAAGCTCTTGGACGCTGTTCTGGCAACCATAGCCATCCCGGGTGTGTTTCCTCCCAAAAAAATGGGACAGCACCTGCTTGTGGATGGCGGCGTATTGGATCCGGTACCTGTCAGCCTTGCCCGGTGGCTGGCTCCAGCGTTGCCTGTTATAGCCATTGTTCTTTCCCCCACACCCGAAGGTTGGGCTCATGTCCCTTCACCGGGTCTGGAAAGTGTTGCCAGATTGCCGCGTACTATTTTAGAATCATTCTCAAAGCTCAAGATCACCCAGGCGATGACCATCTATACAAATTCAATGGATATCAGCGCCCGGATGTTAACAGAACTGCGGCTTCAGATAGACAAACCGGATGTAATTATCCGCCCTGCAGTCGATAAATTTAGTATTCTGGATCAGGTTGATGCCAGTGAGTTGATACGTATTGGCGAGCGGTCGGTAGAAGAAGCCAGAGAGGAAATCCGCCAGGCATTGAACTGGCCACAGGCAATTTCCCGCTACTTTCGTAAAGTGGAGATGCCCGCCAGAATGATTGTTTCAGGTCAAACAGAACAATAGGGAAACGGTTAATGAAAGACCTAAAAAAATATGACAATCAAACAATTACGCGTTTGATCATAGGTGGCATACTAATCCTTTTTGTGATTGGTGACGGGTTGATCTTCCTGATCTATGGTTCTGAAGCGGCAGGAATGGGTCTCTTGTGCCTTGGAGTCGGCTTGCTTCCAATGGGGTTGATCATACTGGTTATCTGGTTGATGGAATGGATCGTTAAACGTGCAAGGTAAACTGTTGGAAGAAACCAGTGTAGTTGTTTCCGGCAACTGGACAGCCAGAATCCATCCACCCGCTCAACCCTGGAATAACCGGTTGGTGCTTCTCCTTCATGGATGGACGGGTGATGAGAATATTATGTGGATCTTTGCCCGCAAGCTTTCCATTCATTGCTATGTGGTTGCACCAAGAGCTCCCCTGACCTCTCCGGAAGGTGGTTACGCCTGGGCGATACCTGTAGAGGGGAAACGACCGGGAATAGAAACCTATTTGGACCAATGCCAGAACTTACTGGATCATTTTCCTGGTTGGATTCCCAACCTCCCAACAGATTATCGCCTGGATGTCATCGGGTTCAGCCAGGGAGCAGCCATGGCATATGCGATGAGCCTGGCCGCATGTCCTGCAAAAATTGCCCCATTGGCGGGGTATCTCCCTCCAGGATTGGAAGAGAAACTGGAATCCAAGGATCTTTCCACCTTGAAACTTTTTATTGCACATAATACTGATGACATAATGGTCCCGGTTGATGAATCGCGGCGCGCGGTTGGCTTATTCAAATCCCAAGGAGCCCAGGTGGAATATTGTGAAAACAAAGGCGGGCATAAAGTTAGCACTGCCTGCTTCAATGCATTGGATAATTTCTTGCGGGAATAATCTATCGGCGCTGGATAAACGAGACTACACCCAGTAAACCACCGATCGTCAACAAAGAGATAATGACCAAACCGGGTGGAACTCCAGTATTTGTCCCGGACGCCTCCATGGATTGAAATGTGGGTATTACAAGCGGTCCGGGAGGCGTAAACGTAGGCAGGCGGGTTGGAACTGACGTCACAATGAACTGGGCTGCCAGAGTTGGATCAATCGTTGCGGTGATCTGGGGAGTAGGTGTTGGTGGCGGTTCGACAATGTTCAACACACTGCCTGGAACAAGATCCACAAGGGGTGCGTACAACCAGGCGATACCCCCTTCCACTCCGGGATAATCCACAAGGATCCAATCTCCGCCAGGGGATTTCCCTTTAGCCGGAATCACCTGTCCTGCCAATAGCACGCCTATTTTGGGATACAAAGTCCCGGGACCAGAACGGACATTAATCTGATCCTGATCCAATTTAACGGTTACGGCTGCGCCAATCGGCGTCCCTGTCACTGTAGGAATATTCACAGTGGGAAGTTGGGGAAACCCGCTGGCTTCTACAGGAGTCATCCGAATTGATAAAACCAGAAATAAGAGACCGGCAACACAAGCTGCCAGAAAAAATGACCGCCGTAAATTTCTTTTCATACCTGCTCACAACCCAAAACACGTAACATGCGTATATAATAAGAGATCATAAAAAATACTTCCAATCCAAAACAGGGCTGATTATAACCTAAAGATGGACCAGAAAAATTACTACGGATCGATCCTACCAGATGATATCGCGACAGTACTCATCTCCCAATTCAATCGGGGAGTTTATCGGGTTTTTAAACGCGGCTCAAATGATCAGATGGCTGTCCAGATCGCCAATAATGACACCACATCCGGCGGCCAGACAGCCCTCACGGTAATTATCCAGAAAGTGGAAGACGGTATTTCCGTAAAGATCGGACAACAGGCATTGTTCGGTGTGGCAGCCAGTCTGGGATATTCTCTGTTTACTACTTTAAAGAACCCATGGAACCTCTTGGGACGCCTGGATGATATTGCTGTGGATATCGAATCCCTTCAACTCACACAACAGATATGGGATTGTATCGACTCCTACACAAAATCTGTGGGTGCATCACAAGAATTATCGGAAAGGTTGCGCCGATTGGAATGTGAATATTGTGGAAGTGCCAACCCCGTCGGCGAATCAAATTGTATTGCCTGCGGCGCACCGTTGGGAGGGCAACAACCCCAAACCTGTTCGAAGTGCGGATATGTTTTCAGGACAAATGAAACGGTCTGCCCGAATTGCGGGAGTTCACTTTACGACCCGGCTTGATAAATAGGTATCAGCTCACGCCAATTTCTACCCGTTGATTTAATAAACTCATCTGCACCCGGCGGTCCCCAAGTTCCTGCCTCGTAAACCGGAAGGTTCTTCACTGGATTTTCTTTCCAGGCTTCCAGTATGGATGTGGTAAAAGACCATGCCGCGGTCACCTCATCAGACCGGGTAAAAAGCGTGGCATCACCCGCCATACAATCCTGCAACAGGCGTACATATGCCTCAGGCGGATTTGCGCCAAATGCCTGTTGGTAATTAAATTCCATCCTGGCCGGTGCGATCTGATTGATTGGACCTGGAAGCTTGGCTCCAAATGTCAAAGTAATTCCTTCATTGGGTTGGAGGTTCAGTACAAGTACATTGGGTGCATCACCGGCCATATTGTGCCAATTGAACAACGGCAACGGTACCTGCTTGAAATGAATGGCAATTTCAGTCAGGTTTTCCGGCAAGCGTTTTCCAGAACGGACATAAAAAGGAACACCAGCCCAACGCCAGTTATCCACAAATAACCTTGCCGCCAGGTACGTCTCAGTGGTGGAATTGGAGGCAACACCGTCCTCATCTTTATATCCGGCTACCCGTTGTCCATCCAAATTACCAGAAGCATACTGCGCCCTGTATGTATTTAATAATGCATCACCAGCTTTCCAGGGACGCAATGAACGAATTACTTTTCCCTTCTCATCCCTTACACTCTTATCATTAAACGCCACTGGCGCTTCCATGGCTGTCAGGCTGAGTAATTGAAGTAAATGGTTCTGGAACATATCCCGGATCACTCCGGCTGTTTCATAGTACCCGGCCCTCGTACCTACACCGTTCTTCTCAGCAACAGTTATTTGAACATGGTCCACATAATGGTTGTTCCACAATGGCTCAAAAATACCGTTAGCAAACCGGAAAACCAGTATATTCTGGACAGTTTCCTTCCCCAGATAATGATCAATTCGATAAATTTGGCGTTCCTCGAAAACAGTATGAACAATTTCATCCAGCGTTGTGGCTGAATCCAGATCGCGGCCGTATGGTTTCTCAATAACAATACGAGCCCATCCATTTTCAATTCTATTGAGATGACGTTCTCCCAGACGTTCAATAATGTTCACATATGCATCCGGAGGTGTTGCCAGATAATAGATCACATTTGTCTCACATTGTTCTTCCAATAATTTGCTTAGCTCGATGTAACCATCAGGTTCATCAAAATCAGAACGGATATAAATTGCGTTTTTCAGAATACCATCAACCAATTCATTGTTAACTGGTTGGCTATGCGCAAACTGATTGATTCCTTCTTTTAAAACCTCCACCAATTTTTTATCTGACCAATCCCGCCGGGCAAACCCCACCACCCTGAAGTTCGCCGGCAGCCTCTTGTTCAATGCCAGCTCATAGATCGCCGGCAGCAATTTTCTACGTGTCAGATCACCGGTCACGCCAAAAATGATAAACGTAGTGGATTCACAGGGTATCTCTGGAACGGTCTCGTTGAACATGATTTATTTCACCAATTTCATGGAATGTCCGCCAAATTGATTGCGGATGGCGGATATTAATCGCAGGGCATAACTGTTTTCCTGCCGGCTTTCAAATCGCCTGAATAAAGCCGCTGAAATTGCAGGAACAGGAACGTTTTGTTTTATGGCTTCAAATATCGTCCATCGGCCTTCTCCGGAATCAGCCACCCAGGGTTCAATTTGACCGAGATCATTGTCTTTTTCAAGAGCCAATACAATCAGATCCAGAAGCCATGAACGAACAACTGAACTGTGCTGCCAGATGCGGCTAACCTGTTGAAGATCAAGATTCATATCTGTGCGGGACTGCATTAGCTCATACCCCTCGGCATATGCCTCCATCATCCCGTATTCAATACCGTTATGTACCATTTTTACAAAATGGCCTGACCCGCTTGGGCCTACCAAACCCCATCCGTCATTCTCACCGGGAGCAAGTGATATCACCAAAGGCTTTATCACCTCAAACGCCTGTTTATCACCGCCAACCATTATGGAATAACCCTCTTTCAATCCCCATATTCCACCGGAAACACCGGCGTCCATAAAGTAAATCCCTCTCTCAGCCAGTATTCTGGATAGTCTAATACTGTCATTGAAATTACTGTTTCCACCATCCACAATAATGTCACCGGATTGAAGATGCTCTGCGGTATGCAAGATCGTTGTTTCAGTGATATCCCCGGAAGGCACCATCAACCAGACAACCCTGGGGGAATCAAGCAGAGCAATACCTTCCTTAATGCTTGAGGCCGGGATTAGTCCGGCTTCTCTTTGAATTGACTCAGCTGCCTGGTGATTATTATCAAATCCAATGACAGTGTGGCCTGCCATCAACCAGCGTCTTGCCATGTTTCCACCCATTTTTCCAAGACCAATCATGAATACTTTCATAAATAACTCCGATCTACGAATTGATTAAGAATAAAAAGGAAATTTATATAGAAGATTATATAATCTTCATTATGCTTTTATCAAAGAATGGAGCCGATCATGGCCAATTTGCATAACCTATTGACAGATATTGATGGAATCAAAGTCGGACATGCGCAAAATGAGGAAGCGCTGACCGGTTGTACCGTGGTTATCATTGAAAAAGGCGCAGTCGGTGGAGTGGATCAACGCGGTGGAGCCCCTGGTACCCGCGAAACAGATCTCCTTCATCCCATGCATATGGTTGAAAAAATCCACGCGGTTGTACTCACCGGCGGATCTGCTTTCGGATTGGATTCTGCTACCGGCGTTATGAAGTATCTCGAAGAACACGGGATCGGATTCAATTCTGGTGTGGTGAAAGTCCCAATCGTCCCTGCGGCTGTACTCTTTGATCTGGGTATCGGTAATGCAGCCATCCGTCCGGATGCAATGATGGGATATACAGCCTGTCAGAATGCAACTGCCGGCGCATTCGAATTGGGCAACGTTGGTGCCGGAACCGGCGCAACAGTAGGAAAAGTATTTGGTATGAAACAGGCTATGAAATCAGGTATTGGATCTGCAAGTATGGACATTGGTGGCGGGGTGATTGTGAGTGCCCTTGTGGCTGTCAATGCCTTTGGGGATGTTGTTGATCCTTCTGACCGGCAGATTATTGCCGGTGCCCGCCCTGTTCAAGCCGGATTGGTAAACCTGGGTGGAAAAGGTCGTTTTGCTGATACTCTGGAAGTCATGAAAAGCCTGGCAGGACGGACAATTATGAGCTTCGCTTCTGCCGCATCCAATACGGTGATCGGAGTTATTGCCACCAACGCAGACCTCAACAAAGAAGAGACCAATAAACTGGCACAAATGAGCCAAAACGGGCTGGCGATATCGATCCGTCCTGCCCATACCATGTTTGATGGCGATACGATCTTTGCCATTTCTACAGGCAAGCGCAAAGCTGATGTGAATATTGTGGGTGCATTCGCAGTAGAAGTAATGGCTCAGGCAATACAGAGTGCGGTTAGAACTGCCAAATCTGCCGGCGGATTACCGGGTTTGAATTCTATTGATTCATTAAAATAAGTTAAATTTCAGGTATAATTTCTTTTATAGTAAACGCTCGTTTACCATTTTTCCTGGTAGATGAAAGGAATGATCAATGGTACAGATTGTTGCTGATACATTATCAAGTATACCGGTAGCCAAAGCAAAAGACCTGGGCATACCATTTCTTCCGCAGATAGTAATTTTTGGTGACGAATCATATCGAGATGATTCTGAAATTGACTCGGATCTTTTCCTCAAAAAATTGAAATCTTCCAATCAATTACCCAAAACAGCTGCCCCTCCACCAGATCTATATAAACCGATCTATGAACAATTTGTAGCAGCAAAACAATCCGTTTTAGTGGTTGCTCCATCGGCTGCCCTTAGTGGAACCGTAAGGAGCGCAGAAGTGGCGGCTCTGGATTTTGATGGGGCTGATATCCGGGTGATTGATACCCGGACCATTGCAGGCAATCTTGGCGAAATCGTATTGATCGCAGACAAAGCTGCCAAATCCGGAATGGATGCAGATTCCATTGTCAATCTGGTGAACGATCTTTCGACCCGCAGCCGTATCTTTTTTTTGGTGGATACCCTGGAGTATTTATATAAAGGTGGTCGGATCGGTGGAGCATCCGCTTTATTTGGATCCATTTTGCAGGTCAAGCCAATACTCACTTTAGTTGACGGCAGGACCGAACCCTTTGAGAAACAGCGCACGAAGAAGAAAGCATTGGAACGAATTGTTGAATTGGTCTTGGCTGAATGTCCGAAATCTGATGAAGGACATCTTTGTATTTCACAACAGGGTGCGCTGGATGAAGATATAAATTTCCTTGTAGAAACCTTTAAAAAGAATCTGGGAATTTCTGATGTTCCTATCTACGGTCTTCCACCTGCGATTCTTACTCACGCAGGCCCCGGTACCATCGCAGTCAGTTTTATTCGCAGTAAATAGAAAGATATTCACAATAACTAAACAGAGCATGGAAATCACCAGGCTCTGTTTTTTAATAGGCGTTTTCCAGGATTTGATTTAACTCCGATTCAGTCAGAGTGATCGGGTTGGCTTTCATACTGCTGGCTTTTATGGACTTCTCAATGATCAAAGGGAATTCTTCACGGGGAATCCCGTATGTTGACAATCCGGGGATATTCAATTTGCCCACAAGCTCTGCAAGCCAATCCGCACCTTGTTCCATGGTGGCATTCCTGTTACCGGTTAGTAACCTCGCAATATCCGTATAACGCGCCAAAATATCGCTCTCAGGTTGACGCTCGGAAAGCGCGTTGATGTTGGCACGAAAAACATGGGGTAATAAAATGCCACAAACAGCACCATGAGGGATTTCGTACATTCCACCCATGGGACCGGCAAAACCATGCACGGCACCCAAACCTGCATTTGTCAATGCAAGGCCACCAAAAAGACTTGTCAGGCATAAGTCCGTACGGGCATCAATATTTGAACCGTTCTGATACGCCTCTGTGAGCGATTTCGCACTTCGTTTGATCCCGTCCAGGCACATCAGATCAATCAACGGATTATTTTTTATCGATACATAAGGTTCAATTACCTGTGTAAGCGCATCCAGGCCTGTAAATGCGGTAACATTCGCTGGAACAGAAAGGGTCAATACGGGATCAATGATCGCCATTTTTGGAAGCAGGTAATTCGACCGCAAACTGACCTTCACCCGCTTTTCCGGTACAGCCAGTACAGCATTACGAGTAACTTCCGCACCGGTACCTGCAGTTGTTGGAATTGCAAAACAAGGCGCGGCAGGATTCGATAAGGGTTGATTCTTACCCACAACTTCCAGATAATCCAACAGATCACCGCTGTTGGTTAGCATGGCAGATGTGGCTTTTCCAGCATCCATGACACTTCCACCACCGAAAGCGATGACCATGTCGCATTTTTCCATGCGTGCAAATTTGACCATCTCCTGGATAAGATCAACAGAAGGTTCATGGCCAACCGGGTACGGGATTATCGGCATACCATCCATCGCCAATTCGTTCGAAATGGTCTCAATCGGTGCACCTGTTGTGGCGTGTACCAATAGAGGACGCTTTCCCATGGATCCGGCAATTCTTAGTCCATCTGAAAGGCATCCCTTCCCAAAAAGGATCCTTTGAGACGTAATGAAATCAAAGGAATTCATGACACCCAGCCATCTTCCGCAGGAAAAATATTTGTATATGGAATACCATTCCTTGGCTCCTCCATCATGTCTGCCACAGTCTCGCGCCAGGTGAGATAATGAGAAGTCTCCTTATGCCGTTGAGCATCATCCGGAGTCTTGTACACCTCAACAAGAACAAAGCGGGTCGGGTCTTTGGTATCTTGAATCACATCAAACCTGGCAATACCCGGTTCTTTGATACTGTTTCTGGCATTTTTCAATGTGGCTTCGATAAATGCTTCAACCCTGTTCGATTTCACATGGACATGTACATGGACAATATGCATGATATTCTCCTTACTCGATATTTCATAAATTCTATCAGACCGGAGAGAATCAAAAAGCGGAATTGATCACTCAATTCCGCTTTTAATACAATCAAAACGAACTACTTGATCTCAGCAGTCGGCCGCTTGCTTTCCATAATACTCCAGATTAAACCGGCAGCCAAAACGATTATGGCAATCCATCCGCCCACACCCAGATCTGTGATCTTTACAATGATCGGGGCAGCCAGCAGACTGACCATGTTCACAACTTTGATCATCGGGTTCAGAGCCGGGCCAGCCGTGTCTTTCAAAGGATCACCCACGGTATCGCCGACAACACCAGCTTTGTGGCGTTCAGAGCCTTTACCGGTATTGGCAACCAGATCGCGCGGTTCATCTTCGATGGCTTTCTTAGAGTTGTCCCAGGCACCACCGGCGTTGGACATGAACACCGCCAGAAGCTGTCCGGAGAGAATGACACCGGCCAGGAAACCACCCAGAGCTTCCACCTGCAGGATCAAACCGACCAGCAGTGGCATGGCAATGGAGATGGTTACCATCGGGATCAGTTCCTTCTGGGAGGAACGGGTTGAGATCTCAACAACGCGGGCATAATCCGGTTTGACAGTACCTTCCATGATACCGGGGATATGGAACTGTTTACGGACTTCTTCCACAATCTGGCCAGCCGCACGGGAAACGGAACGGATCGACAGGGAACTGATCAGCCACGGGAGGGCACCACCCAGCAGCAAACCGATGAACACTTTGGTTTCAGAGACACGAATGGAATCCATTACCGGGAAACCAAGCTGAGCCTGAACTTTGGCTACATCGGTGATGAATGAACCGAAGAGAGAAACTGCCGCAATAACAGCCGAAGCAATGGCAACACCCTTGGTGATGGCTTTGGTGGTGTTTCCAACAGCATCGAGGTCAGCCATGATCTGGCGGGCCTTCTTGGTTTCTTCATCATCCATGTCATGCCAGGCCATTTCGCCAATACCGTTGGCATTATCGGAAATGGGACCATAGGAATCCATGGCAACGTTGTTACCGGTGTGTGAGAGCATACCGATACCAATGATGGCGATCGCGTAGAGAACATAGATCGGGCCATCTGCGGCATACAGGGTCAGACCGAAAATGAAGGAAATGGCAATCACAAGCAGAGCCCAGACACTGGATTCCATACCAACGGACAGACCTGAGAGAATGGTTGTAGCAGGGCCGGTTGAGGTGGACTGCACAATCTCTTTGACCGGGGCTTTCTTCGTAGAGGTGAAGTAGGAAGTCAACGGATTGAACGCCACAGCCAGGCCAACACCGATGGCTGTCAAGGCAGCCAACCGCCAGTCATTCGCGTACTGGGTAGCCACAAAAATGGAAATCAAAACAGTGATAACACTGGAGACTTCATAGGAGCGGAACATGGATTCTTCCGCGTCATGAGCCTGCAGGAATTTGACCGGGATGCTTTCCCAGATCGGAACAGTGAAGGTGCCGATCATGGATGAAATCACACCAATACCGCGGATGATCAATGGATAAACAATCCACTTCAGGCTATGTGTGGGATCCACAGACATCAGGGAGATACCAAGGATCAAAGCGGAAACGATGGTAACTTCGTAAGATTCGAAGATATCGGCAGCCATACCAGCACAGTCACCAACATTGTCACCCACGAGGTCGGCCACAACAGCCGCATTGCGGGGATCATCTTCAGGAATGTCTTTTTCAACTTTACCGACCAGGTCAGCGCCAACATCGGCAGCTTTGGTATAGATACCACCACCAACGCGCATAAACATGGCTAACAGAGTTCCGCCAAAGCCGAAGCCAAGTAGAACGTCAGGAGCTGCTTTACCGAAGATGATGAAAATGAGCGTTCCACCCATGAGGCCCAGACCGTCAGTCAGCATACCGGTGATGGTACCGGCATAGTAGGCGATGGTCAGAGCTTCATTGAATCCACGGCGAGAAGCAGCGGAAACACGGACATTTGCCTGGATGGCCATGCGCATACCAAGCTGGCCGACAAGCAATGAGAAAGTGGATCCCATGATAAATGCCAGCGTACGCCCAATGGCAATGATGATTCTGGTATTTTCAGGGAATTCAGCTATTGCTTCACTGGTGGGTTCAGCAATATAAATGCTGAGAAACATAGCGACAGTCAACAAGCCAACTGCCGGCAAAATGGTCTTAAATTGGCGGCTCAAGTAACTATCAGCACCAACACGGATGGCATCCCAGACTTCTTGCATCTTGGCGGAGCCTTTATCCTTTTTCATGACAGTACCGCGCAATAACCAGGCATATGCCAGGCTAAGGAACGCCACAATCATGACAGACCAAACAGCTACCTGCTCGAAGCCATTAAGGCCATGTCGAGCTAAATCAAAGATATTCATGCATTCCTCCAACAACAGATGGGTTTAAAAAAAAAGACACTACAGAAAACGCTTTCCCGTGATAACACAAAAAATGCGCATTATTTAATTTTATCTTAATTTCCGCAAAAGAGTCAATAATATTTTATAGATTAGGATTTGATTAGAAACAGGTTGAAATGATTGACTTTCATACCCTCATTGTTGTATAAAATAATGCGGTAAGAGTGAAATTCATTTCACCTTATGCATTCAATATCAGGTTTTCCATTTTATATCCGGCAGCCTCTGCGGCTGTCTTATTTGTAAGCTGAGCATTGCATTATAAGGAGTACAGGATGATTCGTGTCAAAAGTCTTAGCAAGGACTATGGTTCACGCCGGGCTGTGAATGAATTGACATTCTCCGCAGAAAAAGGTGAAATCCTGGGTTTTTTAGGTCCAAATGGTGCCGGAAAGACGACGACCATGCGGATGCTTTCCGGGTACATGCCTCCCACAAGTGGAACCGCTGAGATTTGTGGATTTGACGTTTTGGAAAACTCATTACAGGTTCGAAAATTGGTCGGTTATATGCCTGAATCAGTACCTCTTTATAGTGATATGACCGTACTGGAATACCTGACCTACATGGGTG
>CAYRHB010000069.1:17735-20055 GCA_964424035.1 uncultured Leptolinea sp. | reverse complement strand
TCAATTCATGCCTGAGTTTCTACTTTCAAGTGGTACTAATTTTGGGATGTTGACATATTGATATGACTTATAACCGGCTTCAAATTCATCTTGTGTTATTCCATAGGCATCCAGGCCACTCTCTGAATATATCTTGTTTAGGTCTTTTTTACTGCAATTTCCATATATTAGACAGTCCTTTTCTTCTTCAGGTTCTTCTTCACAATCAAAATCACCTTCGCATCTTCCTCCTTCTTTGTGCCCGCTGGGATCGCTGTACTGGATCGGGTTGTAGAGCACATACGCGTACCGGTCAAACGCGGACGCCTTCCCCGGCTCGGGGATGAGCGTGTCCGCCTGCGTGAAGTGGCCGGTCAGCGGGTCCGCTTCACAGCCGCGAAAATTTGCTGACCCCACTTTCTGATGTCATTTGAGAATGACTTTAATAAATAAGACTTCTTTTTTAATTTTCAATATAGAAATCAAATTTCGAAAGGGTTTTTCTTCCTTTTGTAATTTCCAAATAATACTCGCCATCTGATATTGAATTCAAAGTGATTTTGGAAAAGAACATACCGGGATTAAAGGATTCATTTACTGAATTGGAATAAACAACTCGATTTTCTTCTTTTGAAATAATATACAAATCTAGGATTATTTCACTATCTGCTAATAGATAGCCACAAGCATAATATTCAAAATCCTTTTCGATTTTTATTTTATGCTTTATGGTTTTTTCCTGTAGAAATTCATGTGTGTTAGTACAAATATGAAGTTCTTTAACAAAAATATCATTATTTGTTTTCTGGTTATTATTTTCCATTACACCAAATACTATTATACAGATACACAAACCTAGTAAAAAAAGATTTTGGATTATCTTCTTCTTTTTTAACATATCCAACCCCTAGTCTCTTAGTGAAGGCCAATTTGGAATTTCCAGGATTTAATCAATTCAGTTCCTGAGAAACCTCCGATAAAACCAAATTTGATGTGTCCGGGAGCGGCACTAATAGAAAATGGAACTAATTATATAGAGGAATAGGATAAGTCTTAATAACGCAGGAATCGCGTAATGCATGTTCCAGTTCGCCTGGGCCAGCTGGCCGGTAAAAAGTTTCCTTTATGCGGTGTTTAAAGAACTATTTATTCCGTCCTTTTAAGATCTATTATCACCGTTTCTAACATCAACCCGTCTCACTCGTCCGAACAATCCGTGGATCCGTAAAAATATCCAACTCGTCGCGGCTGGTGGTTGAGAATTCCGAAACAATGGCTCCATCCGGACCCGCCTGAAACCAGTGCTTTATTCCCGGAGTCAATGTGTACTGCTCTCCAGGTTTCAGAATAACTTCATGGAAAACTGTGTAATGGCTCTCATCTCCCACAGGTGGCTTCCCTTTGGGATTCTGCGTCGGGTCGGATGGCACAAAAAGGTAGACTTCGCCCCACCGGCAACGGAAGGTTTCTTCTTTTCCCGGTTCGTTGCCTATCGCCGGGTGATAATGTTCCGGGCAGGTCTGCCCCGGCAGCAGTACCAGTTCTTTCGCACATACTCGCCGGGTATTGATATAGGTGAGTAACACCAGACCGGTAGAGTCCAGGTCGTTCAATCCAAAATCCGCGATCTCAAGATTTTGTTGTTCCTGCGGCGTCAAAACAATACAAGCTGCTTTGAACATTTTCAGCGCTTGGTTTTTTACCTCAGCATATTTCTCTTTTGATATCATTGTCATGCCTCATTCATGTCCAAATTTGGAAATAAACCAGCGGTCTTTCAAATATGTAGTTATTATCATACATCCAGATGAGGCGCCTGATTAAAGCCATCCATGTACCACTGCTCTTCTTTGATCACATAACGGAATGAGGCATACCCAGTATTGCGCAACGGCATCGTAATCGGTCGGTTTATTCCATGGGGAATCAATCCAAAGATCATATGGAAAATGGCATTCAGAAAATTTCCGTGCGAAACGATCAAATACCGTCCCGGTTCTCGTTGCATCAAATTTTCCAGTGCCTTTCCTGCACGCATGTGCAGTGCCCATTCGGATTCCCCATTACCATAAATTGGTTCAAAACTACCCGGCCGTTTCGACTTTTCATACCAGCCACCGGCTACATCTTTATCAATCCCCTGCGCGTCTCCAAAACACCGTTCAATCCAGATTGCATCCGATTCAATCGGGATGCCAAGTGCCTCAGCTAAGGTCCTGCCGGTTTCTGACGCTCGTACAAGTGAACTGGTTATTACCCGGTCGAAGGTTATTCCGTTTGTCTGCCAGTATCTTGCCAGAGATTGGCATTCCTCCCACCCCTTATTGGACAGTGGGTAATC
>CAYRHB010000069.1:0-17725 GCA_964424035.1 uncultured Leptolinea sp. | reverse complement strand
ATGTCCCTGCAGGAGATTCTGTTCCACCCCTTCCGAGCTTCCATGCCGCAAAAATGTAAGTTGATATTCCATATACTACTCCCCAATTTCATGCAATAAACATAAATAGGATTTAACAGGATTTCATCCTATTTGCTTTTTTTTATAGTATTTCATATATTGCCGTAACACTAGATTCATTTTATCCTGATAATTTCCACCTCCTTTTTTCTCTGTTTGATTTATGAACCAATCAACAATATCCGTATCAAGGCGAATGCGAATTTCACTTTTCTCTGGTGGAAGCGGATTCACAGCACCCCTCTTCGCTTTGCTAAAGTCAAATGACTTTTCTCGTTGGTATGACCAGATAAGATTATCCAACAAACGCGGGGTTATTTGAGGAAATTCTTTTTTTAGTAGATACATTGATTTCAAGATCAAGTCCTGGCTGTCGTTTATATTAAGATTCTTGTCAATCGCGGTTTCAATGAATCTATCTATCATCCGGTCTGGTTTTATGTAGGAATCATCTCCAGCCAGCATGAAAAAATATCGAAGGGATATTCCACTTGTCTGTCCAGGAATCTGTCTAATACTATCGGCAAATACCTCATTATCCAGAATCTTGAAAAAATCACCAAAGTTATTCACTCCAAAATTATGCAGTACCATACAAAATCGGAAAACGGATTCTGATTTCAATATCCCGTTAGTCGTCGATGTTCTCTGCCGGTTTTGATACACCTCCGATGTCATACGCTCAATACCCATTTGATCATACGCTTGCAATAATTTGGATACAGTGAATTGACTTTGAAGGTTTATATTCCTCTCTCGATCAAGTTGCGGGATACCAAAATAATGACATACCCGTTCTACAACCCGTATGGTTGAGTTGTAATTTGCACTGATTGAAAACACAGCGTCAATCACGCAAAGGGGGATGCTCGCATAGAAGTATTCATCCCGGATTGTTGCTATAGATAAAGCTAATTCCTGTTTACAAAATTCCGAAAACTTTATCACATCCTGTTCAGAGAATCTTGTTTTCATTTTCCCTCTATAGTTTCTTACTCCCCGATCCGCTCCCATAGCCTGTCCAATGGCGCCTGCACCAGTGGGGTGATCTTCACCACCTCGTCACTCAACTCGCGGGCGCGGTCCAGATTCCCCGTACGCGCATAGGCTTCGATGAACACAAAGCGTTCCATCGGGTCGTTGGGATAATCCCCCAGCGCGAATGCCTCATCGCCCAGGTTGGCGGCACCCTGCCAGTCGCCCTGCTGCGCCAACAGGCTGGCTTTCTCGAAGTAATAACACCAGCCGTGCGTCGGTTCAGGACCGAACACCACCGTATCCATCTCCACAACGGACGCGTTTGTGTCGATCACCCCATTGTTGCTGTGAAGAGCCGCCTCGCGCATCAACGGCGTCAGCAGCGGATTAACCGGGTCAAAATCCGGGTCCAGCACACGCAAACAGGCCGGCGGTTGAAAATCGACCATCAACAACCGGTCACTGCTGCCGGTGAAATCGGCTGCCAGGTATCCCTGGAATATCTCCTGACCGGGTTCCAGTTTGAGCGCGCGGTCTGCGCGAACCGAGGCGTAATAGAACATGTAGTCCATGGCCCCGGTATGATTGTCCGGAGCGTAGGTCCAGTTGAGGGGCGCCACCAGCGAATTGTCACTGAAATAATGGAATGGCAGATCGGTGCTCACCACGGCTGTCCCCTTTTGCAGGGACGGCGCGCGCCAGGTGAGCTGCCAGAACAGGTTTCGCTGGGTGTTCCAATCTTTTCGGTAGGCGAAACACGTCTGTGCCTGCAGTCCGATAGCCGCCGAGACCAGTACCGCGGTCAATGCGGCTCGCAGTCCAAACCGGGCAGGGACCAGCGCGAGCAACCCGGCCAGAAGCAGGGCGGCTCCCAGCAGGAACGGTAGAGTAAAGCGGTCATTTGGGAAGCCCAGTCCCACCGGCAATCCGGTCACCCAGAAGGGGATGCCGGCTGCCAACAATCCGATCAATGCGATGAGGCAGACACTGGCATTCTGTTTTTTTCTGGAAGCCCGGGTGGAAAGAAATGTTGTCCCGGTGATCAGCACAAACAAAAGCGCCAACCCGAACCAGTACAGCATGGATGTACGGCTGCTGAACAGAGCAGGATCCGGCAGGCGCAATACCTGACCCCAGGCTGAGACTACGATCATCCAGATGTCTTTACCCACTGTTGCCAGCAAAGTCCCCACAGCCTGCAGCGGGTCTTCCTTCAGTGCGGAAACCAGCACCGGCTGGTAGTTATGGGTCTGATGCGGGAAGAGGAACGCCCGCCAGAATCCCACCCCGCCAAACACCAGCAGGAATGGCAGCCAGTGCAGAGCTGCCAATTGGAGGCGGGGTTTCAGTTTTCCTTCAGGTTCCCGATCCGAAACGGCAGCAAGAATGAACAACGGGCGCAGCGCCTCAAGCAGGAAAAAATATTCCATGGACATCAAATTGAGTGCCGCCAACGGAAGCCCGGCCGCTATCAACCCGTATTTCGCGCGTGGATGGTCCAATGCATTCAGGTTCAGCCACAGAGATGCCAGAAAACAATCGAAAACGATGAAGAAATGCCCGTACATCATGGCAATGGATTGCTGGGTGAAGGACGGCCAAACGGAAAAGAACAGACCGGCAGCCAGTGCGCGGTACTCGCGCCCAGGCCAGGCGGTGCGGATCACAGCCCATACCAGCACGGCACCCAGCCAGCGCCAGAACAAGCCGAAAAGCTGCCAGCGCCAGGGAACGGAACCCAACAGGCCGGTGGTAAAGCGGTAGATCAGCCCCCAGTAGGGGCGGTTGGTCTCAAAGTAGCGCACCAGCCCGTCCGGTCCGAGTTTTTGCGCGATCCAGGTGATGGGCCATTCATCCCAGTACCAACCGAGGTACGGGAAGAGGATGCCATAGGCGGAAAAACACACCACCAGCAGCCCGAGAGGCGCCATCCAGGGTTTGTACCGCAACCGGTTCAACATACGGTCAATCAGCCAGCCGCGGCGTTCTTGTCCGGTTCATCCGCTGATTCGCGAACCAGGTACACCGGCCGGCCTTTGACCTCCTGGAAGATATACCCGATATACACACCGATCACTCCGATGGAGATCATCAGGAATCCGCCGACTATTAATATAATAAACATCAGTGAGCTCCAACCGGGAGCCAGATTGCCAATATTCCCCGTCACCCAGAAGCTGAGCACATAGATCATCTCGATCAGCGCCAGGAAGAGCATCAACAATCCCAGCGAAATGCCAATGTAGAGCGGCACCAGCGAGAAGGAGAAGATGGCATCCATGCTCAGGCGAACCATCTTGCCCAGTGAATACTTGGACTGACCCGCCATGCGCGGCGGGGGAGTGTACGGCAGAATGATGCTTTTAAAACCCACCCAGGCCACCATTCCGCGTAAAAAGCGGTGATATTCCGGCATGGACCGCAGGGCGTCTACCACCTGCCGGGTGAGCAGGCGGAAATCAGCCGCGCCGGGGGTGATCTGCGTACTGCCGATGCGATTGATCAACCGGTAGAACGTGCCGGAAGTCCAACGTTTGAACCCCGAGACCGAATCGGTGTCCATTCGTTCTGTAAGTACAATGTCATAACCGTTCCCGGCAAGGTTCAGCATTTCACCGATCATTTCCGGCGGGTGCTGTCCGTCCGCGTCCAAAGAGATGACGTAATCCGCGCGAGCCCGGTCCAGTCCGGCCGTCAGGGCTGCCTGGTGACCGAAGTTGCGGCTGAGTTCCACCACCTGCACGCGTGGATCTGTTCGCGCGATTCCGTCCAGTTTTTCGGCAGTGCCATCCTTCGAGCCGTCATTGATATACCAGATGGTAAACACATACGGCAAGGATTTCAGCGTATCTGCCAGTTTCACGTGAAAGAGTTCTATGACCTCTTCTTCATTAAAAACGGGGATGATAAGGTCTACAGTTTTCATGGGATAGGTGAATCATACTACAACGCACGGATATGCACATCCTTCCGGTCTTTTTGACCATGGTTGGATTAGTGACATTTTTCCCGTAAAGAAGGTTACGTTTTTTATTGCGAATATATTGACACGCTTTATCCAGTTGTGATACTCTTCACGAAGAAGAAACGCAAGAGTAAAATATACTTGCATACAGAAACACCAGAGGAAGGAAAACTCATGGCACATAAAATTGATATCGACACCTGCATCAACTGCGGCGCTTGCGAAGCTGAATGCCCCGAAGGCGCGATCTCCGAAATCGATGGCAACATGGTCATCGACGAGGCCAAATGCGTTGATTGCGCGGCCTGTGTTGACGTCTGCCCCAGCGACTCAATTCACCCCGCATAATCCATTATTGAGGTACCTTTAAAAAGGCAGCCGTTTGGCTGCCTTTTTGATTTTTCATATCCGGGGGTGGTTATAATGGGGGCAACGTATTTCTCCAAGGATTCAATCTATGAATAAATTCATCGTCGTTGCAGGAAATATTGGAGTGGGAAAATCCACGCTGGTGAAGCTGCTCTGTCAGAAACTTGGCTGGCAGCCTTTCTACGAACCGGAAACCGACAATCCCTACCTGGCTGATTTTTACCATGACATGAGCCGCTGGAGTTTCCAATCGCAGGTATTCTTCCTGTCACGCAGGCTGCACATCCACCATCAAATATTGCACCATACCGGCTCGGTCATCCAGGACCGCAGTATTTATGAAGATGCTGAAATATTCGCGCGCAACCTGAATTTGCAGGGACACCTGAGCAACCGGGACTATTCCACCTATTGCTCGCTCTACCAGACGCTGGTTGAATTTCTGCCTCCTCCTGATCTCGTGATCTATCTGCGGGCTTCAGTGGAAACGCTCACCAAACGCATCGCTCTTCGCAATCGCGACTATGAACGCTCCATCAGCCCGGAATACCTGTCCAGAGTGAACCGGCTGTATGAAGAATGGATCGACTCGTTCACCCTGTGCCCGGTATTGAGTATCCCGGCGGATGAACTGGATTACGTGGTACAGCCGGACCACCTCAACCTTATCACCAACCGGGTGCAACAGAAATTGACCGGAAAAGACGAAGTCGACTTTTCCGCTGGAATAAAGAAAATCTGAATTTTTCCTCTGATCTATCGGGGTTCGACGATCAGTTTGATGGCAGTCCTTACCTTCCCATCAATATCCACATCCACAAATTCCGGTACACAAACAATGGCTACGTTTTCTTCTTCCAGGTACCCTTTCGCCAGAACCAGAGCCTTGACTGCTTGGTTGACTGCCCCCGCTCCTATTGCCTGTACTTCGGCGTGTTTCTTCTCGCGGATCACTCCAGCAATCGCCCCTGCTACGGCGGCTGTGCGGGAGGTAGCTTTCACTTTGATGACGTCCATCGTACTCCTCCTTGTCTTTCCGGATTATTTGGCTGGTTTTTTCAACTGATAGGGGCTCTTATTAACCTTCTTCTAATGTATGATACAGAAGAATTTCCAGTTATACAAGCGCAAAAACCTGCTTTTTTAGACCAATTTACCGAATTAGACAAAATTTCGTTTATTTATGAGACAAACGAAATAAAATCCTTGTTATTCCAACAGAAACGCACCCCGGGCCGCTTCACAAATATAAACAGCCGGGTGAAGCCCTGTTTGTTTTTCATACTGGTCCGAGAGGATACGGCAGAACTCGGTGCTGCGTTCCCTGGTAACCAGGTTGACCGTGCAACCGGCGAAACCTCCGCCTGTCTGGCGTGCGCCAAAACAACCCGGGATGACCTGTGCCAGCCGGGCCATCAGATCCAGTTCCGGACCGGAGACTTCATACAGGTCCCGCAGTGAGGTGTGGCAATCATTCATCAGGCGACCGAAGGCTTCCACATCCCCTGTTTCCAGTAATGGAATGGCCTGATTGGTGCGTTCAATCTCGTTGACCACGTGACGCGCCCTTAACCGGGTTTCGAGTGGCAGCGTTTCCGCGAATTTTTCAAAATCCTCCACACTGATATCACGCAATGACTTTAAACCGGGCTCTTTCTCTGCCAGCAGCCGGACAGCTTCTTCACACGATTCCCGGCGTTTGTTATACGCGCTTCCCAGAAGCGTGCGTCGGACGGATGTATCGGCGATCACGATTGACACATCCGGCGGAAGGGGAAGGGCGCGATAGTCCAGGCTGCGGCAATCCAGCAGCAGCAGGCGGTCCTTTTCACCACAGGCAGATGCGAACTGGTCCATGATGCCGCAGTTCATTCCCACATATTGATTTTCAGCCCGTTGGCCGATAAGTGCCATATCCATGGGTTTTAATGTCCAGCCACCCAGCGTTTGCCAGGCAACACCGAAAGCCATTTCCACCGAAGCGGATGAACTGAGACTGGCTCCGCGGGGAACATCGGAGGAAAAGACGGCGTTCATACCTTTTACTACGTACCCCTTTTCCTGCAGTGCCCAGACCATTCCGGCCGGGTACTTGACCCAATCAGCCATCGCAGCGCCGTTAATATCCGTTTTGGACTCTATCCCCTTGAGGTTAAAAACGGTTTCCTCGTCCAGATCAACAGCCACCAGTGTGTTCTTATCCGACCCGGAAGGCGAGAACGCGATCCACGTTGCAAGGTCAATGGCAGCCGGAAGGACAAACCCGTCATTGTAGTCAACATGTTCTCCCAGCAGATTCACGCGGCCGGGTGCCAGGGCTATATGGTCTGGTTTGCTGCCAAATATCTCTTCGAACCGGTCATTCACCTTCTGCGATAGATCCATGTCATTGTCCTTGTGTTTGATTCAGATATCATCCATTGATACTGTAATGAACCGTGTCTGAAAGTTCCCTGAGCCGGGCAGCCGCCACTTCGGGCGTGATATCCCGCTGCGGCATGGAGAGCAGTTCGTATCCCACCATGAATTTTTTCACAGTAGCCGAACGCAGCAAAGGCGGATAGTAATGCGCATGCAGCACCCATTCCGGATGGTCTTTTCCATCTACTGGAGCCTGGTGAAATCCCATGGAATACGGGAATGAAGTCTCAAATAAATTGTCATAACGGGTGGTGACCCGTTTGATGACATCTGCCAGGGATTCAACCTCAGCAGGGGAAAGGTCTTCGAGTTTTTGTGCGTTCGAATGGGCTATGACCAGTATTTCAAATGGCCAGATTGCCCAGAAAGGAACAAGGGCTGTGAAGTGTTCATTGACTGTGATCAGACGTTCTTTCAGGCGGTGTTCTTCTTTCAGGTAATCATGCAACAGCCGCCGTTGGTTTTCACCAAAATACATCCCCTGGCTGGCCAGTTCTTTTGCCGGTTCGTTTGGAAGCTGTGATTGCGCCCATATCTGGCTGTGTGGATGGGGATTGGAACACCCCATCACTGCGCCCTTGTTCTCAAACACCTGAACATGGGTGATATCATCCCGGGCGGATAGATCAACCGATTCACGCGTCCAGGTATCGATCACAGCCTGGATGCCCGGTTTATCCATCAGTGGAAGGGTCAGATCATGCCGCGGTGAAAAACACACCACCCGGCAAATACCCGATTCCACGGATGCTTTCATTAAAGGATGGAACTGTTCATCCTTTGAAGTTGGATCAGGTGGAAGAAGGGACGCAAAATCATTTTCAAAAACGAACGTGCCGGTGTAGTTTTCATTTTGTATTCCACCCGCTCGCAGATTGCCGGGACACAGATAACATTGCGGATCATAAGATGGAAGGGAATCGGAAACTTTTTTTTCCACCTGTCCCAGCCAGGGTCGTTTTGAACGATGTGGAGAAACCATGACCCATTCCCCGGTGAGGGGATTAAAACGGCGGTGAGAAGTGGAAATCATAACCGGTACCTTATCTAAAAAAGAATTATCGGGGAAATTCAGTTTCAATCATACATTATAAAAACTATTCCATCAATCAAAAAATGGACCTTCTCTTTCCAATCTTTTCCGGAATTTATTGGAGAGGAAATTTATTCACAGTTCCTGTCCGCGATCTATCAAACCATCATTAAATAATTATGTATATGGATTTCGTAATCATAGTAGGTGTTGTGGATATGTGGATAAAGGCAGGTTGAAATTCAAATCCGGAATATATGACGTTCCTTTCAGAACTCTCACCCATATACAGGTGGTCACGCTTTTTTTTCATGGGATAGAATTGTGGAGAAAACCTTGAGAAAATTGGAAGGGATACAAATATTTAAAAATTGAGCGATAAGTTATCCAAAACTGGACGAGTCGGGGGAAAACAGCCTGTTTAATCCACCGCTTATCCATGAGATTATGCGAAGTTATCCAAAATTAAGGGCAGTAAACCACAGTTTTTATCGATTTATCCACAGTTTTCGGCTATTCAACCAGCCCGTTTTCTGATGCGAAGTTGTCCAGCGCTTCTTCTATGGTATCCAGAAATGAATCCAGACGGCTCCACACAGGTTCAAAGCTTTCATTGATCTGCAAGAATACCTGGCAGGCTTGTTGCCAGGATTTGGCGATAAAGGGATCGGCCGGCATAAGGGATACAGCACGGGTCCATTTACGGATCATCAACCAGGCGGCTGCTTCCGCTTTTTCATCAGATAGTTCAGATACCGCCCGGGTGTAATAGCGAATTCGCGGCGCCGCCATGCTGCTGGGGCAATCGGGCAATTCGGCCGCCTTGACCATCGCCTGCTCCCACGATGTGATCCACTGTGTCCATTCCAGATCAGATATTTTTGAGGGTAGAACCGTGCCATTCAGCGCAGTGGTCAGGTCTGACCGGTTGACTTTTTCTGCCCGGTCAGGAAAGGCAAGCAGAAAGCGGCGCTCCGTTAATGGCGGTCCGCCAAGCAAGGCGATCGCGTTACCGGCATTCTGAAGGCAGTCCAGGTAGCGCATTACATTTATCGGAGATGGTTCAGGCTGTGCCAGATGAAAATCCATCCAGGTCTGGCGGGCGGCCGCCGCCAATGGACGCGCCCGTTCCAGCATATATTCCGGCCGGTAGAACTGGGCGGCTACGCTGGCTTCTGTAAATTCAAACCAGTGGTTTGAATCATGTAGGACCCTGGGTTTGGCACACAGGAATGGCCCCAGCCAGGCATCGGCCCGCAGGTGGCGAGGCTGCTGGAAACGTTCCTGTTCAATATGGGCAATATCCAGGGTGACATCATCACTCAGGTAACGGATCTCACGCGTTTTTTGCGGCCTGTCTGAGTGGATGTAGAAAAGGTCAATGTCAGTGGTTCCGCCGATGAAGGGATCATCCGTCAGCAATGATCCGGTCAGATATGCGCAAACAATGCTGCGATCTTGATTGGCGTGAATGGCGGCGGTATCGCGCGCCAGGCGAAGCATGGAGTCTTTTGTGATCCGCATGCGATGATCCTCCCCGGAGAAAAATTATAACAAAACCCCGGAAACAGGTCAGGAAATGGGAAGGGCCGGTTGGAAGGGGCTGAGCTGCAACGCCTGCCGGATGCGGTTCTCGATCTCTTTCAATTCGTCCGCCGACCGGATGTAATCGGTGTTTTCGGTGTCGATGACCAGAACGGGGTACGGCAGACGGGATGCATGGGACAGGAAATCATCATAGGCGTCTGATAGTTGCTGTAAATAGGACCTTTCTATCTGGCGTTCATATGAACGGTCGCGCAGTGCGATGCGCTGCATGATCGTGTCCATGCCGGCGCGCAGATAAACCAGCAGGTCAGGCGTAGGAACTTTTTCTGCCAGTGCCTCATGTACCCGGTGGTACATGGTCAGTTCATCTCCCTTTAAATTGATACGGGCAAACAATGTATCTTTTTCAAAGGTGTAATCGCTGATCAGGCTTTCGTTTTCAGCCAGCAGGCGTGGAACGTTGTTGTTCTGCTGGCGGTAGCGGCTGAGAAGGAAGAAAATTTGTGTCTGGAACGCGTAGCGTTCCCGGTCGCTGTAGAAATCGCTCAGAAAAGGATTTTCCTCAAAAACTTCCAGCAGCAATCCGGCATTGAAGGATGGTTGAAGCAAGCGGGCCAGTGTGGTCTTGCCGACGCCGATCACGCCTTCGATCGCAATGTACATAATGAAACCTCGATCTGTTCAATGATGTTGATGTTCATTGTACAGGGAAAACCTGTGGATATTTCCAAAGAAAATGAACCGGCTTGAAAAGATTGAAAAGACAGGTAGGGTTATAATCGGTCTGGCAACAGTAAAACCTTCTTTCAGAGGACACCATGAAAATTCTCATTACCGGCGGAGCCGGATATATCGGCAGCACCATCTGTTCAGCCCTGGAGGATACCGGCCACACACCGGTCATTCTGGATTCTCTCATCACCGGGCGCGAGGAATTTACCCGTGGACGCATCTTTTACCGGGCGGATATTGCCGACAGGCAGGCGTTGGAAACCGTATTCCGTGAACACCCGGATATTCAAGCAACCGTGCATTGCGCGGCATTGATCGTGGTGCCTGAATCGGTGAGCCAACCGTATGAATATTACACTGACAATGTGGCCAAATCGCTCGAGTTGTTCAAGACCCTATCTGATCTGGGATATCCACGCCTGGTATTCAGTTCCTCTGCTTCGATCTATGACGTGGTCCCCGGCTTCATGGTGAACGAGGAATCGCCGTTGAAAGCCACCAGCCCGTACGCCCGCACCAAGTTCATGATGGAAATGATCCTCAAGGATTTTTGCGCAGCCTATGGCATGAAGGGCATCGCCCTGCGTTATTTCAACCCGATCGGGGCTGACCCGAAAATGCGCTCGGGTATTCATGTGAAGGTACCCACACATGTACTGGGCAAACTCGTGGATACCGCACTGGGCAAACAGGCAACCTTTGATATTACCGGCACAGACTGGCCAACACGTGACGGCAGCGGCATACGCGATTTCATTCACGTTTGGGATCTGGCGCGGGCGCATGTAAACGCGGTGACCGATTTTGACGGCGTCTTCGAACGGGCCGGCAACCCGGCTGACAACTACCTGGTCATCAACCTGGGGACGGGAAACGGTGTGACCGTAAAGGAATTGGTGACAGCCTTTGAGAAGGTTTACGGCAAGACCATCAATAAACGGGAGACCGGTCCACGACCGGGTGACATTGCCGGGTCATACACCAACGCCGATAAAGCCCTGCGCTTGTTGAAATGGAAAACAGAATTCCCCATTGAGAAGGGGATTGAAGACGCCCTGAAGTGGGGCGAAGTCCGCGAAACGATCCTTAAGTTTTAGACGCTTTCAATTCCATCAGGAATAGCTCCAGCGCCAGGTCAGCCGGAGTAATGCCGTTCTTGATCTCAAAATCGAGCTCGGACAGGCGGAGGAAAGCTTCCTTGAGCTCTTCCAGGCTGAACCGGCGGCATTGCTGCACGGCTTTTTCCGCGTGGCGGCCGAACAGATTGAAATCCTTGCGGATGGATTCCATGTTTCCCCCGTGTTGCAGCGATTCCTTGACGAGCACCAACCGCCTGAAATGGCTGACCAGGCTGCCGAAGACCATCAGTGGATCGTCGGTTTCGAGCAACTGGTGAAGCAGATGGAGCGCCTGGCTTTTCTGCCCGGTGGCCACGGCTTCGTTGAACTGGAAAACCGTTGCCTGGTTCTGTGATATGGAAACCAGATACACATCTTCATCGGTGACAGGGTGCTGAAAATCAACATAAGACAGCAGCTTGCCGATCTCCTGACGGGCGATCTGTGTATCCGGCCCGGTGAATTCCGCCAGCGCCGATGCCGCCTGCAATGTGAATTGTCCACCCTGTTTTTTGGCTTCCGTGGTGATCCAGGCGGGCATTTCCCGCTGGTCGGGAAGATGAAACCCCTCTTCTGCAACCTTTTCGGTGTGGTTTGCGGCCCATTTCATCAGAAAATGGCCGGAATTCAGGGTCTTCCAGCTTTTTTCCCAGGCGCCTTTGGCGTTCTTTTTCCAGGCTGATTCATCCGCGATGACCAGCACCAGTTGCGTGGTTGGCGGGATCTCATCCAGCAGCGAAGTGAAACGGTCCTGCAGGGTGGCAGTGGAAAGCTTGCCCAGCGAGGGGTTCTGCACGATAACCAGGCGATGGTCTGAAAGGAAGGGGATGGCGAGGGCGGCGTTGCGGATATCATTATCATTGCAGGTACGGCCGTCAAGACGGGTGAGGTTCAGATCGGCCATTGCCGGATCACCCATGTCAGCGCACAGAGCGGTGAGACGTTCGGTCAGCCCTGCCGGGTCATCACCGTGCAATAAGAAAATGTGCGGAGTTGTCATGCGGAGGATCAGCTCCCCAGTTTAAACCGGTGGGCTTTCACTCCGCCGCGCCGGGTTATAACAATCTCTTTGACCCGCAGATTACCGATGTTGGGATCGGTGGTGACATTGGCCTGCAGGTAGGGTCCCAGCGGCTGGGATACGATCAGGCCGAGCGTGGACAGCATGACGATCATTGGCCAACGGTCGAGTTGTTTTTTAAAAGAACGACCGGTCCCCAGCATGCTCAGCCAGGCAAAGCTGCCGGCCACCAACCCCGATGCGGCAAAATTGGTGCCGCAATTCTGATGAATGCTGAGAGAGGTTTCACCGGCTTTCAGGCGGGATAAGGCTTCCACCACGGAGGCCATCAATTTATCGGTGTCGACATCCCCCACGATCCAGAACCCGTTGAGGTCGGAATAGCCGGCCAGGTGCAAACCGGGTTGTTTGGACTGGATGATGGTAAGGCTGGCATGCTCAATGGCGTGGTGTTTGCGAACATTTAGAAAAGGTTTCAACAGGGGATTCATGATCACTTTCCTTTCGGGTGAGATGCATCCGGTTCAATTAATGATAACCGCAGGGCTTCATTCAGGGAACGGGCTTCCATGACCTGAATGCCTTCCGGCAGGGTTTCAGCGTGTGACGTGCGCCGTGGAATGACCGCTGATTTGAACCCCAGCTTGGCAGCTTCGCGCAGCCGGGGGATCATCTGGCTCACCCAGCGCAGTTCGCCGGAAAGCCCGATCTCGCCGATGAGCACCAGGTCAGCCCTAACCGGCATATCGCGCAGCGACGAAGCGATAGCTGCCGACATGGCCAGATCGGCCGCCGGCTCTTCCACCGTGAGACCGCCGACCACATTGGCGAATACATCCTGTTCGCTCAGGTTCACACCCGCCCGCCGGGTAAGCACGGCAGCGTTGAGCAGCAGGCGGTTCAGGTCCAACCCGTTTGAGGTGCGGCGCGGATTGCCGAAGTTGGTGCGGGTGGTCAATCCCTGGATCTCCACCAGCAGTGGACGGGTGCCTTCCATGGTCACCGCGATGGCTGACCCCGGTGTGTTCACCAGGCGTTCCGCCAGGAAAGCTTCCGACGGGTTGGTGACTTCCACCATGCCGCGGTCGCGCATTTCGAACACACCGACCTCCGACGTGGCGCCGAAGCGGTTCTTGACCGAACGCAGCAGGCGGTAGGACTGGTAGCGGTCCCCCTCCAGGTAGAGGACGGTATCCACAATGTGTTCCAGCACGCGCGGACCGGCGATCACGCCTTCCTTGGTGACATGCCCGATGACGAACACGGCAATGCCGGTCGACTTGGCCAGCTCGCGCAGCCGCGAGGCTGATTCACGCACCTGTGAGACTGATCCGGCTGACGAATTGTACTCCGGCAGGGTGACCGTCTGGATCGAATCGATGATCACCAGTGCGGGCTTTACCTGCTCAATGTGCGAGAGGATGGTCTCCAGGTTGGTTTCTGTGACCAGCAACAGATTTTGCGGTAGTTCCGTGAGAGGCTGGCCGTTCTCAGGCCGGAGCAGACGCACAGCGCGCATCTTGATCTGCCGCTCTGATTCCTCGCCGGAAACATACAACACCGGATGTCCGCCGTTGGAAGGTGAGGATATCTCCATGGCCATTTGAAGCAGGAGCGTTGACTTGCCGATTCCCGGGTCGCCGCCCACCAGGATGATGGATCCGGGGACAACCCCGCCGCCCAGCACGCGGGCAAATTCAGAGATGGGTGTGTCCAGGCGTTCTTCCGCGTCACCGCTGATCTCGTCCAGGCGGACCGGGCGCGATTGTGAAGCGAATCCGCGTGATCTGCCCGCCGGAGCGGACGGAGGCGGCGCGAGCTGCTCTTCGACCATACTGCCCCAGGTATTGCAGGAGGGACAGCGGCCAAAAGACACGGGAGACGTGCGTCCACATTGCTGGCAGACGAACTGGGTGGTCGGTTTGGGCATGGTTAAAGGTATTGTACCGTAAGAGGGTCGGGAGGGATTAGAAAAGATACACCGGCCACTTCACGCAGGCGGACACGCTCATCCCCGAGCCGGGGAAGGTGGGCTTCGACGAGCTCAGCCACCGGGTACGCTACCCGTCATTCTGAGAATCCCGGCATGCCTGGTGTGGTAAATGTCCATATCAATCTTATCGGTTTGACCGGACCTATACCATCGCGGTCAACCCAACCGAATTCTTGGAAACAGCATTTATCAAACAATTGATGTATATTTTAGATGGGTGGAAAATGAATAACCTATTGCTGAAAATTATATATATCTTCATATTTCTGTTATCACTTACATTGGCTATTTGGCAAACTGCACGTTCTGTGAATCCGCCTATGAATAAAAAAGAAAGAATTAGACGATCTCTATTAATTGCAATTGGAACAGCAACTTGTATGTATTCCGGGATGATACTAATCTACGTTTTTTGGGGAAATTCTTCTCTTGATGAATGGTCTAGAACAAGTTATCTTGGATTAATATGTTTGATCACCCCATTCTTTTTTGCATCATTTATTGGATCATACATAAACTTTGGCGTATTGACGATGCTCGAAAACAAAAAAAACAAGATGTTCAAAAAGGAATAATGATCAATAAGAAATTGCCTTATTTATATAGCTTGGCAAGTGAGAATTCATTTTAGGTTTAGACCATCCTTCTAGTGCCTAACACTATTCATTCCCGCCATTCGCCTTGTCGAAGCCGACGCGCCGTTACACCGGCTAGCTCGCCCAGGCCGAACTGGGACTTGACTGCTACGTCGCGCGCTTCCGCGTAGCGGACCCGCTGACGGACGTGTGTACGGGCGAAGCATCCGGAGATTTACTACACATTACTGGCAGGCTATGCTCCGGATGCTTCGCCCCTACCTTGTGATCTCAGATCACCTGGGATCAACCAGCACCACCGCCAACGCTGATGGGATGCTGCACAGCGTCATCCAGTACACGGCGTTCGGGGAGATCCGGTCAACGCAGGGAAACACCCCCACCCAGTACCGGTATACCGGCCAGCTGGCCCAGGCCGAACTGGGACTGGACTACTATATCGCCCGCTTCTATGACCCGCTGACCGGCCACTTCACCCAGGCGGACACGCTCATCCCCGAACCGGGGAAGGCGTCCGCGTTTGACCGGTACGCCTATGCGCTGAACAATCCGATCCGATACAACGATCCCAGCGGGCACGGTATCGATTGTGGTATTGGTGATCCGGATTGTGATCGCTCCGGAGATTTTAAGAGAGGAAGAGAATACAATCAACAAAAGAACAAGAAAAAATTATCTCAAACACCTACTACTTTGCCTATTCCTACTCCATTCTTTTCACGTACTCCAACCCCGATTCCACCTCCCATGTCCACACCAACCCCTTATGGACGGAGTACATCTGGATCGATATACACCGCCACAACTACATCAACAGCTTCACTAACAACAGATATGGACGGATTGCAAATACAATTCTGGTTTCATAAGACTTTAGTAAAAGACACTCTAGATATCATTGAAATTATTGATATTTTGTTTGAGAAATCAAATTAGATTTCAAATCTTAAAGAATATAAACTCACAAAAGGAATGTCGTCAAGTGGAGTATACGAAGCTATTATTGCAATGGGAAGTGAAGGGTATGAAATGAAGAACAGACCAGATATTCATTTAGGACAAAAAGTTTCAAGGATTTTATTTATGGGGACAGAAGCCTATATTACAGATTCCATATCAACAATATTTGGAACTATAGTATCTATTCCAGGTGTTGCTATGATTCCCGAAGCTCCAGTTGTTGGAGCCGCTATTGGCTATGGTGTTGGCGCAACTTCATCTTCTGTAATAATAGAAAATGGTTTGGATATAAATGTAAATCCTTGGTTATTTCCAGTTCTTGGGCTAGGGGAGTATTAATACAATGAAAAAAATTTTACACAAATTATTCATTGAACCAAGCATTATGACTGTATCAACTATATTAACAACAATTGCAATAGTAATACCAATTTTATTTTCAATAATTAAAGAAATTTTTTCTTTATTATTATCAGATTTTCAACTTTTCGGATTCATTCTACTAAGCATTTTGATGTCTGCAAATGGGTTGATACAAGTTATTCGAAAAGAAATTCCCGGTTTTGGTATAGACCATTCAATAAAAGGACGATATGCGGTGATAAGTGGAGCAATACTATTTTTTGTTTTTCTGTGTGGTGCTATTTTCCTGATAGTTGGTAGAATCATCCTTGGGGAAAGTTTTTTCTAATTTGACTAGTGTTATTGAATAACAAGTAAAAGTAAGTTGATACAAACAAAATTGTCTATTCGTCATTCTGAACCCCGCAAGGGGTGAAGAATCCCGGCATGCCTGGCGTCTGAGCCTGCCGAAGCCGACACACCCCTGACCGGACACTTCACCCAGGCGGACACGCTCATCCCCGAGCCGGGGAAGGCATTCACCGCCGGCTGAGCTTGTCGAAGCCGACGCACCGCTACACCGGCCAGCTCGCCCAGGCCGAACTGGGACTGGACTATTATGTCGCCCGCTTCTATGACCCGCTGACCGGCCACTTTACGCAGGCGGACACGCTCATCCCCGAGCCGGGGAAGGCGTCCGCGTTTGACCGGTACACGTACGTGCTGAACAACCCGATGCGATTCAGCGATCCCAGCGGGCATGGTATCGATTGTGGTATTGGTGATCCGGATTGTGATCGCTCCGGCGATCTAAAAAGGTGGAGGGAATACACATTAAAGAAAAACGAATCAGAGAAACGAAAACGAGATACCCATAATAGCTATTCAGATTTGTATAAATGGGAAAACAACCTCTATATAAATGGTTGGAATAATTTCAACAGCGCATGGACAATTTTTTGGAGTCCAAATTCTTCCTGGCTGCAAAAAGACGGCGCAGCAATATATATGGAATTTTGGATTTCCGCCCATGTAGCATTGGGTGCTGGCATGGGTGGATTAGCGTGCGCGGCCATTGGACCGGCGTGTGTAGGTGTAGTTGAAGGTGCTTTAGGGATATGTACAGCTGGTTTTGGGAGTTTGTCACAAGCAGGCAATTATTTTGTAAGATCATATAATGAACTAAGAGCAATGACAGAGAATACAAGTTTGCAAGTTCACCACATAATAGAACAAAGGTTTTTTTCAGCGGGTTCCTTATAAAATTTTACAAATCAACAGTTATCAATAGTAGTAACTAAAATGGAGCATCAACAATTTACAAATATTTGGAGAAATACTATCGGGTATAGTAATTCTTCAAATCCAATTACAACACTAAATGCAACCCCACAACAAATAATCAATGCAGCAATGAAGATTTATGCTGATTAACCAGTGATTATTGATTCTTTAAAGGCAATCAAATTTCAGTAAGTGTTTGGAGGAAAAATGGATATTTGCCACAGGCTAGGTTTTAATGATTCTAGACAAGATAAAGCTTTATTTGATTTTGTTATAAAGAACAATATTGAACATAAAAAATTTCC
>CAYRHB010000068.1:8981-20124 GCA_964424035.1 uncultured Leptolinea sp. | reverse complement strand
ATCTGAATATTCGGAACCGATGCCGTTAATACGGTAAAGATCTGCCCGGTTTACCCATTCCAGGATCTTATGCTCATCAATTGCGGCTTCTCTCGCTATCTCATCCCGCCCCTTTTTTGTGGCACCTTTTTCCAACAATGCTTCCACTGTATTAATGCCAATGGCATGTAATTTTTTTGTATAAACATCACCGATACCTTCAATGTCTTTCACGGCGGTCATACAAGCAACTCCTTTCATATATGTCCACTCAATTAATGAAATTATAGAGATTCTCATTTGAAAGCACAAATCTGTTGTCAACAATCCGGCAATGACTTAGAATGTACAAAATACAGAGGAGAAATAACCATGTCATGCTCATGTTCAGAAAAAACGATTGTTGTTGCTCCCAAGGCCCCAAAAGCATTGGGTCCGTATTCCGCTGCTGTAAAAGTTGGCCAATTTATTTATTGTTCCGGCCAAACGGGTTTAAATCCAGTGACGAATGAGCTGGCTGAAGGCGGAATTCAAGCACAGACGAGACAGGTATTGGATAATCTCAAGAGTGTTCTGGAAGCTGCCGGTACTGATCTATCGCATGTTGTGAAAACCACCGTCTTCCTGAAAGATATGGCTGATTTCCAGGTGATGAATGGTATCTACGGGGAATATTTCACAGAGAGTTTCCCTGCCAGATCTACAATCCAGGTGGCTGCTCTTCCGAAGAATGGGCTGGTTGAGATTGAAGTAGTAGCGTTTGATCCGGATTGTGCTGATCAAGAATAGAGACTTCTTGAAGAAAAAAAAGGACTGACCCAATAAATAATGGCTGATGAATTGATCCTGCTGGTGGACGATGAACCGAATATTATCCAGCTAGCCCGTATGTATCTGGAGCGGGAAGGCTACCGGATCATCTCTGCTGCCGATGGTAAGGAAGCATTGGAGGCGATCAGGTCAAAGAAACCTAATCTGGTGGTTCTTGATGTCATGTTGCCCGAGATGGATGGCCTGGAAGTTTGTAAACGCCTTCGACGGGAAAAGAATAATATTCCCGTAATCATGTTGACAGCAAGGGATGATGATATTGACAAAATCCTTGGGCTTGAACTGGGTGCGGACGACTATATGACCAAGCCGTTCAATCCAAGGGAATTGACAGCCAGGGTCAAGGTGATTTTGCGCCGGTCAGAACGTTTCACTAGGGAAAGTACGAGTGAAATGCTTCGCATCGGGGATCTTGTAATCGATCCGGCAAGACGTGAAGTGTATTTAGGTGAAAAGGAATTGTCCCTGCGAACTCAAGAGTTTGAAGTCCTCTGGGTCTTGGCAAAGAACAAGGGTTTGGTGTTGACCCGGGAAAAACTTCTAAATCTTGCCTGGGGTTTTGAATATTTTGGACAAACCAGAACAGTTGATGTTCATATAGCCCAATTGCGCTCAAAACTGGAAGGCAGTGGTATACATATTGAAACCGTTACCGGGATTGGATACAAACTAATAACCTGATGTTTTCAACCATCCGTCTACGGTTATGGATTAGCTATTCGCTGGTGATCCTGGCGGCATTGGTCGGAATTATCGGGGCAACAATTTCGACACTAAGCCGCAGCCCTTTGTTTTACCGGCAATACGTTCTTCGGTTGCATGTGTCTCACTCCATGCTGTCCACCCGGATACGGGAGGACACAGGCTGGGATGAGTCCGGCGTGAAGCGAAAAATCCAACAGCAGTCGAAAATTGATGGTATCCGGTATGCGCTAATTGATACTACCGGAAATGTGGTGTTTGATAGTGGAATGGGAATGTATCCTCCCATACCCGTGTTTATAACACCCATTTCTGCTACGGGATCGGATCCCATTTCTTTCGATACCTTTCGTGATATTGACCTGAAACCCTGGTTGTATGTAATTAAACCTCTGGATGACCAGTTATTCCTTCTGGCAGCATCAAGGCAGCCGGTGCTTGAGATCAGATCCATGTTGCGGGACGAGGTTATCCAACCCATGGTAAAAGGCAGCCTGATAGCCATGTTTATTGCGTTTGCCCTGGGTCTCTTCATGTCAGCATGGATTGGCAATCCTATGAAGCGGTTGGCAGATGGCGCGCGGCAGATTGAAAGCGGAAGTTACCCGGTTCTGCCGAAGGAAGGTCCGCAGGAGATCCAGGAGCTGGCAGAATCATTGAACCAGATGAGCAGGAGGGTGCAACAAACAGAGAAATCTCAACGGGATTTTCTGGCGAATGTGTCTCATGAATTAAAGACTCCGCTCACATCAATTCAGGGATTTGCGCAATCGATCCAGGATGGAGCTGCCAGCACCCCGCAGGAATTAATGCAGGCAGCCAATGTAATATTCAATGAGGCTTCCCGGATGCATCGTTTGGTTCTCGATTTGCTGACCCTTTCCCGATTGGAAGAAGGATCAGCGAATATGAAGTATATTCCGGTAGACCTGTCCATGATCATTGACCAGATTGATGAGAAGTTACATCCCCAGATACAGGCGGCTGAGTTGTCTATCAAAAAACTTGTTCAACCCGGTCAAATGGTATTGGGAGATGGCGACAGTCTGGCTCAGGTTTTTACGAATCTTATGGACAACGCGATTAAATTCACTCCCAAAGGTGGATTGATCACATTGCGGGTTTATGCCGAACAGACCTCTGTTATAGCCTCAGTGGCTGATAATGGCTCTGGTATCCCCAATCATGAAGAGAAAAGGATATTCGAACGTTTCTACCAGGTGGATAAATCACGCCGCGGAGGATCAAGCCGGGGAATTGGATTGGGACTGGCTATCGCCAGGCAAATTGTGATTTCGCATAACGGAGAGATATGGGCAACAAGTGAACCGGGAAAAGGAAGCACGTTTTATGTAAAGTTGCCCGCATACGACAAACCAACCGTAAAAATTAACAGGCAAAGCCAATGACTTTTGTTTCAGTAATAATCCCCTGTTTTAATGAAGAAAGAACGATAGTAACTGTATTGCAGGCAATCCATGACCAGGATTATCCGCTATTGGATATGGAAGTGATCATTGCGGACGGGGGTTCCCAGGATGACACAATATGTGAGATTGAAAAATTCCAGAGTATTCATCCAGATTTAAATGTACAGATAATACCGAATCCCAAACAACAGATCCCGACGGCATTGAATCTGGCAATTCTTGCCAGCAAAGGTGAGATCATAATTCGAATGGATGCCCACTCCTTGCCTGCGTCAGATTACGTTTCTCGTTGTGTAAAAAACCTTGTATTACAGAAGGGTGAAAATGTTGGCGGTCAGTGGGAAATCATCCCCGGAGACAATACCTGGATTGCGCGTGGAATTGCTGCTGCGGCTGCTCATCCCCTGGGGGTGGGAAACGTGCGATACCGCATATCTGGAGAAGCCGGTCCGGTGGACACAGTGCCATTCGGGAGCTATTTCCGACGCTTATTTGACCGGATTGGTCTGTTTGATGAAACACTTCTGACCAACGAAGATTATGAATTGAACACAAGAATACGTCAAAGCGGGGGGATAATCTGGTTTGACCCTGAGATTCGATGCAAATACTTTTCCCGGCCTTCAATAAAAGAACTTGGGCGACAGTATTGGCGATATGGTTTTTGGAAAGCCAGGATGGTGCAACGATATCCAAAATCAATAAAACCAAGGCAAATTCTTCCGCCATTATTTGTGGGTGTATTGATCATTCTTGCTGTCAGCGGTTTTTTAAACACTTTGTTTCTGTTTGGTTTGTTATTCGTATTTCTTATATATCTGGGTATAATCATCCTTGTGTCAGTTCCAAAAGCAAGGAAGAATAACGACCTGTCTCTTATCGTCAGCATGCCGATGGCCATATCGGCCATGCATCTGACATGGGGTTCCGGTTTCATTGCCGGAATAATAACCAAATAGGAAAGTCGTCACTTAACTACAAATGAGCATACAGAAAACTCTTCGCCCCCTACGATGGCGATTGAAAATAACAGAACGTCGATTAATTCTGCTGCTGGGCGACTTCCTGTCTGCGTGGCTGGGTCTGTTTATCTCTCTTTATTTCTGGTCACAGAGGGACCAGTGGTATAACTTCACCTGGGAATTCATCCAGATTAGACCCGCGTCATGGTTTTACTTGTTGCCGGTAATCTGGTTATTCCTGCTAATTGAGCTCTACGATACCCGGCGTTCAAGCCGCGTGAAAGACACAATCCGTGGTGTGGCAATTGCGGCGGGGATCAGTTTCGTTGTCTATATGAGCCTCTTCTTCTTCAGTGAAACGAACTCGCTGCCGAGAATTGGAGTGGCTGGTTTTATTGTTGCAACCTCCATATTAACAACCCTGTGGCGGTTGATCTACATCAATATTTTCACCGCATCGCAGTTTATGAGAAGGGTTGTCATTGTTGGTGCCGGTAGAGCAGGTTCCAATCTGGTGAAGGCTTTATTTTCCTTAAAACCACTACCATTCCATATTGTGGGTTTTATCGATGATGACCCCGATAAAAGAGCCCAGGTGATCGAGAAAATCCCTGTTCTGGGAAACGGAGAGGATCTCCCAAAGATTCTTGACGAAGAGAATATTTCAGATCTGATTTTCTCCATCAGCGGTGAAATGAACCAGACTCTTTTCCAGAATCTACTGGAGGCTGAAGAGAATGGCGTTGAGATCACGACCATGCCGATTGTTTATGAAGAAACCCTGGGGCGGGTTCCTATAATGCTTCTGCAGTCCGATTGGATTTTACGTTCCTTTGTAGACGAATCGCATACCGGCGGTTTTTACGAACTTGCCAAACGATTAATGGATATTTCTGTCGCGCTAGTCGGTTTGATTATTTGTGTTCTTCTAACCCCTTTTATTTCTTTGGCGATAATGCTGGATAGCGGACGTCCGATTTTCTTTTCGCAGGATAGACTGGGTATGAACGGTCAAACCTACCGGATCACGAAATTCCGAACGATGCGTCAGGATGCTGAAAAAGATGGAAAAGCACGCATGGCAACGGAAAATGATGACCGGGTTACCAGGATTGGTCGGTTCCTCCGGAAATCACATCTTGATGAATTGCCACAATTTCTCAGTGTATTATTGGGAACAATGAGTGTTGTCGGGCCGCGGGCAGAAAGGCCTGAATTAGTAAACACCCTGCAGGAACAGATCCCCTTTTACCGGGCGAGGCTGTTTGTCAAACCGGGTATTACCGGCTGGGCACAGGTGAATTACGGCTATGCTTCGAACATTCAACAGACGATAACCAAGCTTGAATATGATCTGTACTACATTAAACATCGCAATCTGATATTGGATGTCATGATCATCTTCCGGACAGTGGGCAATGTGTTCGGATTAAAAGGACAATAATGAAGTCTCGTCCAAATATTCGCAACCGCTATGTTCTATTTGCCGATCTTTTGTTGATCGTTGTTTCTGTATTGGGGAGTTACGTGTTGCGTCTTGAATTGGGCGCGGCATTTTCTTTCTATTTACCTTCCGCTTATTGGATGATCGGTTCCGCTTTGATCATCAAGCCGCTTATTTACTATTACTTCCGCCTGTACCGGCGTATGTGGATCTATGCCTCAGTTCAGGAATTGAAATTGATCATGGCTGCGGTCTCAACCGCATCGGTCATACTCTCAGTTGTGATGGTCAGTTTCTTCAATCTTGGTATGTTTACCGGTTTCCCGCGATCCGTGTTGATCATCGATTGGCTGGTCTCCCTGCTGCTGGTTGGCGGTTTACGATTTACGATACGGTTATTATCTGAAAACATCGCTCAACAGTCCGTTTTATCATCCGGTAGTAAAAGCAAGAAAGCCTTGATCATCGGTGCTGGAGATGCCGGCGCCATTGTTGTGCGTGAACTTCAAAAGAATCCCCAGGTCAACCTCGTACCAACCGGTTTCCTCGATGACAACCCGGTGAAATTTAAACAACAGATTTATGGGATTCCGGTTATCGGATCGTTGAATGACCTGGCAAAAGTACTGGATAACCGTCACGTTGACGAAGTGATTATTGCCATCCCAAGCGCTCCTGGAAAGGTAATCCGTCTTGTGACGGATGTATGCCGCCTGAAAGGTGTGCAGTTCCGCACCATGCCGGGAATTTATGAATTGCTGGGTGGAAAAGTCAATGTTAACCGTCTTCGTGAAGTGGATATTACTGATCTCTTGCGGCGCGAACCCAAACGTATCATGGATGATAAAGTAGGCCGCACAATCAGCAACCGGATTGTGCTTGTCACGGGTGCCGGTGGTTCTATCGGGTCTGAACTTTGCCGACAGATCGCCCGTTGGAACCCTTCAGAGTTGATCTTGCTTGGACATGGGGAGAATAGTATTTTCGAGGCATACCTCGAGCTTCAGGAACGTTTCCCCACAATGGCCTTGCGCCCTGTCATCGCGGATATTCGCGATAGGGATCGCATAGACCGGGTTTTTCAGGAATACTGTCCGCAGGTTGTATTCCATGCGGCTGCACATAAACATGTTCCATTGATGGAAACAAATATTGAAGAAGCAGTTACCAACAACATTTTTGGCACCCGCAACCTGGTTCAAACTGCTGTGGAACACAATGTGGAACGGCTGGTGATGATATCTACAGATAAAGCTATCAGGCCTGTAAATGTCATGGGTGCCACCAAACGCCTGGCAGAAATGGCTGTTCTTGACGCAGCTGAACGCTATGGACGTGATTTCTGTGTGGTTCGCTTTGGGAATGTCCTGGGGAGCCGGGGGAGTGTTGTACCCTTGTTCAAGCGGCAGATAGCAAGGGGTGGACCAATAACGATCACGCACCCTGATATGAAACGGTATTTTATGACCATTCCTGAGGCGGTTTACCTGGTTTTGCAGGCTGCCGCGATGGGCGGACGCGGTGAAACCTATGTGTTGAACATGGGGGAACAGGTTCGTATTCTGGACCTGGCGGAAGATCTGATCAAATTATCCGGATTGGAACCTGGACGGGATATTGAGATCGTTTTTACCGGCATCCGTCCGGGAGAAAAACTGAGTGAAGATCTATGGGATGGCGGGAATATTTTTGCCCGCACGCTCCATCCCGATATCTATCAACTTGATGGAAACGAGGATCTTCGTGGTGATGACCTCTATAAAGCGATTGATGAGATCATCCGGCTTACCCGCGAAGGCGACCATCAGGCTGTTCTGGGTATGATGGATCACATTATCCCCGGTGCGTCCATTCGCAGTACTCCACCACCAGAAATGCTTTCTATCGACTGATGCCAATCGTAAATTTACCACAGTGGGATGATTTCACCCTGAACCGGAACGATGTCCATCTGCTGCAGACATCCATGTGGGGAGAGCTGAAAAGCCGGTTCGGATGGCGCTCTGAGCAGTTCATACGAGAAAAAACGGGTGCCCAGATATTGCTCCGTCGCCTGCCTTTTGGTTTTCATATTGCCTATTTACCAAAAGGTCCCGTGGGAACCGATTGGAACAACCTGTGGCCGGAAATTCATTCGTACTGCAAACAAAAGCAGACTGTTTTTTTACGGGTGGAGCCAGATATTGAGGAAACGCCATTTACCGGCTATTTGGAACAAATGCCAGGTTTTATCAAAGTGGATGATACGATCCAACCCCGGCAGACAATTTTGGTCGATATCTCAGGTTCACCTGAATCCTGGCTGGCAAGGATGAAACAAAAAGCCCGCTACAACACCCGTCTGGCTGAGAGGAAAGATGTCAAAATTACTGATTGTAAGGATTTTGATGCTTTCAATCGATTGATGAAGAAGACCGGTGAACGGGATGGATTTGGCGTCCATAGTATGGAATACTACAAGACGGCATACAAGGCATTTGAAAAAAAAGGGCATGTAGCTTTATTACAGGCTGAATTTAGTGGAAAACCGTTGGCCATGTTGATGGTATTCGCCCATGGGGATCGGGCGTATTATCTCTATGGAGCATCCGGAGACGAAGAACGTCAGCGAATGCCAGCTTACCTCTTGCAGTATGAGGCCATGAAATGGGCGTCTTCCAGGGGATGTTCGGTATATGATCTTTGGGGTATCCCGGATATGCCTGAAGCAGATCTGGAAGCCGGTTTTGAAAACCGGTCTGATGGATTATGGGGTGTTTACCGGTTCAAACGCGGTCTGGGAGGCCGGATTTACCGGTCTGTCCCCGGGTATGACTATGTCTATAATCCCTTCCTGTACAAAATTCTCCGCTGGCGTATGAACCAAAGCCGTGGGATGGGGGTTGGATGACAGAACAGAAATGGGATAATACCATTGTTGATTTACCCGGTGCCAGCTTTCTTCAAACTGTGGAATGGTCCCATATCAAAGGACCGGTTGGATGGATTCCCCAATTCAAAACCTGGGCGGATAAAGACAGCGCAACATATGCGGCTGCCATGACCCTGTATCGTTCTCCGTCCCGGCTGCCTTTCAGTGTGGCTTATGTCCCCCGCGGTCCGCTTGTCGATTGGACAGATCCGGCGAAATTTGTTCCCGTAGTTGAGCACCTGATCCAACAGGCAAAAGACCGGAATGCGATTTTATTAAAAATTGATCCGGATCTGCCTGTGGGAGATGGAATCCCGGGAACTGAGACAGAATGTCACAATCCGGATGGATTGGCTGTTCAGGAGTATTTGAAAAATAATGGTTGGGTTTTCTCATCCGACCAGATTCAATTCCGCAACACGGTTGAAATCGATCTTTCCTTACCGGATGAGGCTCTTCTGATGAAGATGCATCCAAAAACCCGGTATAACATTCGTCTTGCCGAGAAAAAAGGAGTGCTTGTTTCACAAACCACTGAGGATGAATGGCCTGACATTTTCCGTTTGTACAGTGAAACCGCGAATAGAGATGGTTTTGTGATCAGACCCTGGGAGTATTACGAAAGTGTGTGGAGCAATCTTACCCGGAGTAATATGGCTACCTGCCTGAAAGCCGAAGTTGACGGGAAGCTGATCGCCGCGATCTGGGTTATCGGGTTTGGAAAGAAAGCCCATTACCTGTATGGAATGTCAGGTACGACACATCGTGAATATATGCCCAATCATCTCCTGCAATGGCGGGGAATTCTTCTGGCAAAATCACAAGGCCGCACAACGTATGATATGTGGGGCGCACCCAATGAATTTGTGGCAGGAGATTCCCTGTCTGGTGTATTCCGGTTTAAGCAGGGTTTTGGAGGAAAAGTTGTAAGAACAATTGGAGCGTGGGACTATCCCATACGACCGGTTGCGTACAGATTATATTCATCGGTATTACCGGGCATATTGAATATCATGCGGGCGTTTGGTCGTTCACGAACCAGAAAATTATTGAGCAATTGATCTTAAGGAGCCGGTTTCCAGACAGGTTGATAGCTTATCCCATCGGCGGATGTGATTGGCTCCGCGCCGGCACCATCACGGGTGATTCGATAGATCCGGTAATGTCCATTCATATTTGAATCAAACAGTACCCAGTATCCATCCGGAGAAAAATCAGGATTGTAGGCATAATTGATTCTTGGATTAAGTACAAATTCCGATGGCACGGTTTTTCCTGTTTCCATTCTGACAAGACGATATGAATTGGTCTGACTGTATATGATGGATTGATTATCAGGTGACCAATCGACTGTAAAGGCAGCGCCATTTTTCTGGATGGAAAAAGCCCTGGGATCATTTCCTTCTTTGTCTGCAATCCAGACTTGTAAAGAACCGTTCTTGTTTGAAACAAAAGCAAGTTTGGATCCATCTGGTGACCAGGCGGGTTGTTTGTTTGCGGTACCGGGGAGTGATATTTCTTTCGATTCTTCTGTAGTCAGATCATAAATAAAGATCTTTGGGAACCTGTCTCTGATCGTGGTAAACGCGATCAGGTTCCCATCCGGAGACCATGCCGGATCGAAATCTCCACCTGGTTTCGATGGAATCGGCGTAATCTGTTTTTGATCCACTGAGATGATGAATAGACCTGATTTCGCATATGGTTCAGCTTTCCCAACCAGCCGGTTTCTGGATAAACAGGGTGATACAAAAACAATTTTTTTCCCATCCGGTGACCAGTCAGGCTGGCATGCTCCTTCGGGAACATTCGTAAGCAGGGTGGACTCATGTGAACCCGTTCCTGCCAGATAGATTTGAGGAATTCCGGTATCCTCAGAAACAAACGCGTATTCTCCGGATGGACTGCCAAGCGGGGTGGGGCGAATTTCTACGGTAAGCGTAGGGAGAATCGTAATCGGCTTTGTTGCTGGGATATCTAAGGTGGGAACAGGTGATTTTGTGTGTTCAATGGTTGATGAACCGGTGGCGAGTGAAGTAATCCTGATTGCAGGCTCGGGATTGGATGTGTTTTGATTCAGATATCCGGAAATCAGAATTCCACCAACAACAGCAATAGAAATAAAAGCGATGATAGCCAGAATAAGAAAAACCCTCCTGGAGCGGCTGATTGGGGTTCGTGTATTCTTTTTTGTGGAGACAATTGCTTTCTCTGGATTTCCCTTTGAGATCGCGGATAGGGCGTTCAGAAAGGACTGGATATCTTGATACCGGTCCGCTGGATTTATTCTCAGGGCTTTTTCCAGGCAGGTATAGATATCAAGGGGGATATGTGATGCAGAATACTCTTGAAGATGGCCGGTGCCTGATGCCCGGCTCAATCCATCAGGAATGACAGATGCGGTCAGCAGATAGAACAGGGTGGCTGCCAAGCCGTATTGATCAGACGCGGGGGAACCCATGTTGTTATATTGTTCAGGCGCCGCAAATCCGGGAGTTAATCCCAATTCAGACAATGGCGGCCGGGTCTGGTTTTCCTGCAGGGAGGTTGCCAGATCAAAATCGATCAGCATCGTTTTCCCGTCCGGTGTGATCCGGATGTTTGCAGGTTTTACATCCTGGTGTATGACCGGAGGAGATTGCGAATGCATATGCTGCAGGGCAGAGCCAATGGTTAGGATTATGCCAATCGCATCTTTCGGTTTGAACTGACCATTTTTCTCTACACGCGTTTTCAGGTCGTCACCGGGGATGAAATCCATAACCACCACCTGCTCCCCGGTGGATACCTCGAATGTGTCAGTAATGCGTGGAATGGCGGGATGGTGAAGATTTGCAATTCGGGCTGTATTCTCGCGAAATCTCTGTGTCGGGATAATACCTGG
>CAYRHB010000068.1:0-8971 GCA_964424035.1 uncultured Leptolinea sp. | reverse complement strand
AACAGCTACATCAATCCCCAGACTTTCATCTTTTGCGCGGTAGACAATCCCCATCCCACCGCTTGCCAGTACCTGGACAATCCGGTAACGGTCTCTTACGACTTCACCGACCTGAAATGTCATGTAGAAGGAATGGTTGCCGGTTTCCAGGCAGGGTTGAAATCCCTGTCTTTGTCTGTTGTCAAGCGTCGACGGTTGGAACCATCGATCGAGATCATGAAAATATCATGATTTGTGCCGTCTGGCCAACTTTCATAAATAAACCATTGTCCATCAGGAGATATGAATGGGTCGACAATCGGTCCCATTTCCTCTGCACCCAAAGGCGGTATCCTGAACTCTTTGCTCTTGCCACGGTCTTCATACGAAAGACCAACCAGATAATACATGATCGGCTCAGGTGAAGTTTGTGAATAGTAAAGGGTGGATCCGTCCAGATTCCATTCAGGAAAGGCGTTAAACACCGGGCCACTGGGACTATATTGGAATTGTTGCTTTCCGGTCAGATCGGTGATCCAGACCTGAGGATTGGGAAACTGCCGAATGAATGCCAATTGAAGACCGCTGGGAGCCCAGGAAGGGCTGACATCACCATATGCGGCATCTGTAACTTGCTGGATGGAGGAGCTTTCAAACGAATAAAGGAATATGTGAGGTTTCGCATCTGCCCGCAGAGAAACAAACGCCAGCATGCTTCCATCCGGTGACCAGGCTGGAGAAAAATCACCTGCCTGATTTGACGGGACAGAAAGCGGATTCATGTTCTTGCCATCCGCATCAATCATATATATCTTCGCCCCTTGATAAACTTCTTTTCTACCGTTGCAGGGAGAGATAAATGCTATTTTCATTCCATCAGGAGACCAGACTGGCTGGCAGGCGCCATTCGTCATTCCGGTGATCTGTTTCTGATTGCTGCCATCACTATTCATGATCCAGATCTGGGAATTACCGGTTCTCTCTGAGGCAAAGGCGATCTGGGTGCTGCCTCCAATCATGGGGATTGGTGTTCCCGGTGTAGGAGGTATGGGAGATGCTGTGAAGGTCGGTTCAATGGTGTCTATCTGTGGTTCAACAGGTTCGGTTGGAACGATTTCTGTCGCTTCTGATCCATCCACTGTTACTACTGGCACAACCTGAACCTCAGTTTCAACAACGGCTTCCGGTTGGGTTGCTACCGGCTCTTTATGTGGTGTGGTGGTTGATACGGGTGTATCTGACGGGGAGATAACAACAGAAGGTTCTGACCCGATAAATGAAGGAAGGTTCCTCCAGGGGATAAAGAAAGATCCAAGCACCAGAAGCGAAATTATGGCGGCAGAAATAAGCAATACTCTGGATCGGCTCCGGTATTGTTTATTGATTACAGGTTCAGGTAATGGTTCCAATTCCGGTTGCTTTTTTACCGGTGGGGTCAGAATCGGTTCCGGAGTGAAATAGACTTCTTCCAGATCTTCGTCAACCGGAAGACTATCCACGGCATCAGGAGGCGGAGCGGAAACGCGTGGAGGTGAAATGAAGCTGGATGTCATTTCAAGGGAATTCAAAAGAGCTTCCCGGAATTCCGCTGCCGTTTGGAACCGATCCACCGGATCGAGTTCCAAACCTTTTTCTATGACCACGGCAAGATGTTTACTGCATTTGGGGACAATGCTGGGGATGGGGGTCAGGGGTACATTTCGTGTAGCCCTTGTGATACTATCCTCCGGAATGGAACCGGTCAGAGCTGCGTATAATGTGGCTGCAAGCGAATAGATGTCCGTTCGCGCGTCGGTACGGGCGGTTCCATACTGTTCCGGTGGTGAATAACCGGGTGTCATGGCACGGGCACCGGTTGTGGTTGCCTGGTTACCATAATCCAGTTTGACAAGACCGAAGTCAACCAGAAAAACTTTTTGGTTGGGCGTGATCTTGATATTTCCGGGTTTTATATCGCGGTGAATGACCGGAGGAATCCGGGTATGCAGGTATGTGAGTGCTTCGCATACCGATTCGCCAATAAGGACTACTTCACGGTCAGGAAGTTGATCTGCCCGTTCAATACGCTGGCGAAGGTCTTCACCTTCAATATAATCCATTACCAGATATTGACCCTGTTTGGGGAAGGCAAAATAATCTGCCACTCGCGGAAGCGACGGATGACGCAAACTGGCCAGTGTAATCGCTTCGCGTTTGAATTGCCGGGCGAATTCATCTGCCAGGTTTAAGTTTTCTTTAACGGCAACAGGACTGCCCAATCGTTCATCAAGGGCACGATATACAGCTCCCATTCCACCCTGGCCGAGTACGGACACGATTCGATAGCGGTTATTCAGCAGTGTGCCGGTCTCTAGGATCATTCCGGAATCTCCATATTGCTATTGATTTTACACCATGACTGGGATATGAATAGGAGGAAGATTTGCCGTGCTATAATCAAAAATCATTTTGCTGGTTGGTAGGCAGTATGCCCTTTTCTGTAAATCTGGATATTGACACGGCTCTTCAAGTTTTATTTTTCCTGTCCATTCTTGGGGCGGTTCTGGCTGTCCTATCCGGTTTTCAATCCATTCGGGCTGGCAGCCGGTTGATGTTCTTCCGGAAGCGACAGGAAATGATCATGCGTGGATGGCGGAATGTCGTTCTGGGTGCAATCCTCGGAGCTGTTGCATACTCGTTGAATAACTATGCAGAACCGGCAATTTACCGGGTTTTTCCCCCATCACCCACAATAACGTTGACCCCGACTGTCACCCGGACGCCTACTATCAGTCTAACTCCGACAATTACACTATCACCCACCATAACTACCACACCGCTATTTTCTCCCACACCGGTTTTACCGGAAAACTACGCGGAAAAATTCCAGTCTGAGGTCACACCCAGTGTAGACGCCATTTTCAGCAGTCTACAATTCAGCCAGAAAATTGAAGGGAACCTCCCGGTTGATCCGGTAACAGAATTTAAGAACCCGGTCAGCCACCTGTATGGGACTTTCAGCTATGACAAAATGGTGGACGGTTCCCAATGGACAGCTTTATGGATGCGTGATAAAGAGATCGTATGTGAAGAGACAAAACCCTGGGATGGTGGTTCGGGGGGATATGGATATACCGACTGCCTATTGCCGGGTGATGAATGGTTGCCCGGTGATTACGAAGTTCAGGTGTTTTTGGGAACAAATTACATTACTGGCGGAACGTTTGTCTTGCAGGGAAATGCTCCCACTGCCACCCGGACTCCCCTGCCTACAAAAACACCAGCCCCAACCATTACCCGCATGCCTTCCGCAACATTGATTCCCACACAAACCCCTTATGTCCGTCTTACAGATACCCGCCAACCGACAGCCACAATCAAATCGATGTCCAACACGGCACAGGCGACCATCACCAGACAGATCACGCTGGAACCGGATGTTCGGGTGGTGACTGCAACCGGAACACCTGTTTCAGGCCTTATTCCCTGAGTTGAAATAGTTAATTGCTATTCAAGCTGCATAGGGGCGGATTTTTAGGTACTAAACCACCACTTTCTTTTCCGGAAACAGCGCACAGGCGATTTGTGCGGCTATTGTGGCATTATTTTTTAAGAGTGACAGATTGGTTTTGAGAGTGCTATTCCCGGAAATCTCAGCCAGACGGGAAAGCAGGAAAGGTGTGACCGTATTCCCGTGTACTCCCGTCTGCCGGGCTTCTTTTTCTGCCCGGGTGATCCATGCTTCAACCACCTGTGGGGATATGGCATCCACCGGGGGAGGTGGGGCAACAACCAGAACAGCCGATTTTAAACCGCTCATCCAATGTGCTTTTGCCACCAGGGCAACTTCTTCCGGTGTTTCCACGCGGGATTCGAGACGCAATCCACTGGTTGTTGAATAGAAAGCCGGGAATTCATCGACACCATAGCCAATAACGGGAACTCCCTGGGTTTCCAGTACTTCCAGCGTTGCTGAAAGGTCAAGAATGGATTTTGCACCGGCACAAACGACAATCACCTGGCTGCGTCCCAGTTCCATCAGATCGGCAGAAACGTCAAAATTCGACCCCCGATGGACACCACCGATCCCACCGGTCGCAAAAACACGTATACCGGTCATTCTACAGGCGATCAATGTAGCCGCGACAGTTGTTCCGCCATCCCAGCGGTGTGCGGCAGCCGGTCCGAAATCACGGGCACTGATCTTGTGCGTTTCACGTGACGTGGCCAGTTTTTCCAATTCATCCTCTTCCAATCCGACGTGGACCCGTCCATCCAGTACGGCAATTGTTGCCGGAAGGGCATTCCCCTCAGTTACGATCTGTTCCATATTACGGGCTAACTCCAGATTGGTGGGAACCGGAAGCCCATGCGTAATGACGGTTGATTCCAGCGCAACAACCGGTTTCAAGTTTTTTATCGCTGCGCTGATGGCAGGTGTTATCTGGAAAGCACTGGTTTGTGTATCCATTAAAATCTCCTGGTAAACCTGATCCGTGACCGGAAAAAATGACTCTATACGTATTCTAACATGCCATATCGGATGAAAGCACATCAGACCCGGTAGGGTATAATCTTTGTCTGGCCGAAATGGCCGGATTATCAATATCATTCCAATGGATTTTTAACGCTATGCTGGAACAAATAATAAAAGTTGATTTTCATTGCCACAGTGATGCATCGCCTGACAGTCTTGTGAAACCTGCCGAGTTGATACAAACCGCTCGCAATAAGGGGATTGACCGGATAGTGGTGACCGACCATAGCAGTATTCGTGGCGCGTTGCGATGCCAAGAACTGGCACCGGAATTGGTCATTGTAGGCGAAGAGGTCATGACCACCCGCGGTGAATTACTGGCCGCGTATGTAACGGAAGAAATTCCGCGTGGCCTGACACCGGGTGAAGCCATTGAACGATTGCGCAAACAGGGAGCCTTCATCAGTGTTTCGCATCCATTCGATCCGCACCGCGGATGGGATTTGGAAGATTTGCTTGAGATCAAAGACCATGTGGATGCGATTGAAATTTTCAATGCGCGCTGTTACCGCCAGGAATGGAATCTGCAGGCCATGGAATTTGCCGCCGAGCACCAGATACCGGGAACTGTGGGTTCTGATTCCCACTCATTATTTGAGATTGGTGGTGCGGGGATGCTGCTTCCGTCGTTTGAGACTGTTGATGGATTGCGAGCGGTCATCCGGAATGGCAAGATTGAAGCGGAACTGGCTTCGCCGCTGGTCCATCTGGGTTCACGGTATGCCAAATTTGTGAAGACGTTCTTCCCGGCACAGGAAACCTGATTGATATTCTGTGATGCATGCAGGATAAATTAATGCGGTTCTCTTGACGGGTTGGATGATTCGGGTAGAATAAGACTTGCCCACGGGGCGATGGCGGAATCGGCAGACGCAACGGACTTAAAATCCGTCGATGGTGACATCGTGAGGGTTCGACCCCCTCTCGCCCCACAAAAGTAGCTATGATTTCTTAAATGCTTTTTTAGGGATATTAGGACATATTCCATAAAAATGCAGAAATTCCAAATAGATTATGATAGAGGTCACTTGGACTCTATCGGTTCAGTTAATACAATAAAAAAGAGGGGAAATTATAGGGAGGATTTGATGAAAAAATGCCCTTTTTGTGCTGAAGAAATTCAAGATGAAGCTGTAGTTTGTCGTTACTGTAACCGAAGTTTGGCCAAGAAACCGAAGAGTATATTTTGGCCTGCTCTAATATTTGGATTAGTTCTGGGTTTTCTGGTTTTTGAATTTCGTCTTAGTCTTCCAATGAAGTACCCTCAGTTTGGCTTGGAAGGCAAATTTAATGATGCCTTGATGGGAGGGATTAGTAGTGTCATTATTTATGCGTTACTATTTTCAATTCTTGGATGGTTGTGGCGAGTCGTTTTTAGAAGAAAAGAATACAAGAACCCTTTTGGGAAGGACACAGGCATTATTTCAGTTTTGTTATATTCAGTTGCTTTGGTTTTTTTCTTTGTGATGATGATAACTAGTAGTCTGGGAAATCCCGATGTAGGTAAAGCTCTACTGACAGAAAGATTTAGGATAATAGAGGAAACCCAAACACCAGAATTTGATTATCCTGATTATAGTAAGACAGTGTATCCACCAGATTATTGGAAAACATCTCAAGCACAAGAAGAAATTATCAAGTTAAAAACACAATTAGCTAATCCAAAATATTTAACTGAAAATGCAAACAATCCATTTTTGGCAACAAAAGCTCCAGATAAAAGCCTGTATAGTGAGCAAGATAAATGGAGAATTCCCATTATGTCATTAGGTCAGAATATACTAATGGACTCTGAAGCTGATTCAAGCTGGCATGAATATATGGAAAAAGGAGCCAGGTTTTGGGCAATAGAAAAACCCATTCGCTGGGAAATCTATACAATGCCTGTTGGAACGAAGTTTTCTCAAGTATCAACATACTATAAAACCGAACTTTATAAGCTAGGATATCAACTTGGTCAGGATTATTTTATTGATGAAGAAGGGTTTGGTGCATTATCTTTTGTCAATGAAGACAAAAGGATTTATGTTGAGTTTTGGGTAGCGAATAATAAAGAGAATGCACAGGTAAATGTTATTTACAAAAATGTTGATACCGAAATTAGATAACTGGAAGATATGATAAAAAATTCATTACTTATCTAGGAAAAAATCGGAACAGAATGACAGTAGATAAAATCAGAAGTTATCATGAATTTGAACAAGTCCCAAATTGGATGGTTTTATTGGAGAATAAGCCTAATCTTCGCAGAAATGTGGTTTCACTCATAAATCTGATTTCAAACCCAATCGATTGCAATAGGCTGGTTGGCGGATGATTATGGAAAATTCGTTTCGAAAAATTTCTTTTGGTTATAATAGTCCAGTAGTATTTGCGATATTGAAATTTTTACCTATTATCTTTAATGAAATTGGTTTGTGATACCGGTTCTTTCACTGAGGACACCAAATGGAATTCACAGAAAAACAGATTTTTGACCTCATCAACCAATCCAACCCGGTACAGCTATCGGGGAAAGATCTCGAAAACGCGAACCTGCACGGACTAAACCTGAAAGGCGCCATACTCCGGGACGCGCGGCTTGCCGGGGCCGATCTGAGCAAGACGATCCTGAGCGATGCCGATCTGGGAAACGCCAACCTGGTGAATGCCAATCTGAGAAGTGCCATCCTTCAAAATGCAAATTTGACTGAGACCATGCTTATGGGCGCTTCACTCAAGGACGCATTCATGTGGAGAGCCAACATGCAGGGTTCCAATCTGGAAAATGCCGATCTGGAAGGGGCGCAGGCAGACGATGTCAATTTTGAGATTGCCAAGATGCAAACCTGCAATCTGATCAACGCAAGTTTGAGGAATGCCAACCTCTGGGGAGCCATACTTCAATATGCCTACATGGAGGGCGCAAATTTGCAGGGAGCAAACCTTCAGGCGGTAAATATGCGCGGATGTTTTCTCACATCAGCCAATCTTTCAAGCGCGAATATGAAAGGCGTTCGATTGGTCGATGCCAATTTGGAGAATGCGGACCTGTCAGGCGCCATTTTAAAGAACGCGCACATGGAAGGGGCAAATTTGAAGAATGCCCGATTTGACGGGGCGGATATTAATGGTATTGATTTTTCTGGCGCCACCATGCCGGATGGTCTGGAATATGATCCCCAAAACCCGGATAGGAGCATCCGCTAGCCGTATAGTTTGTGGCATAAAAGATTTTGATTTATGCAGGTTGGAAACGGGATGGTCATCACAAAGTGTTCATGCCTATCTTCTCTATCTCCAAATACGTTCCTGGTATACAATCGAGTAAATGATCCTATAAATACGGAATTCTTAAATTTTTAATTCTCATTCATAAATTTTTCATCAAGGGTATGCTGAGGAGTTCCCAAAGAAAATGACCTTTGAATCATCGAAGCAATCCGGACCAATTCAAATGAAGGGCGGCAACCTTGCCGGTTCCAATTTCAAAGGAAGAAACCTGTCAAAATCAAGTCTGGTTGATTGCGACCTGAGTGACTCAATATTTCATGATGCCGTCCTGACAAAAGCTGACCTTACCAATTCGAACATGAATGGTGCGATCTTTCAGGATGGAAATTTATCTGAAGCCATATTAAAAAATACCCGCATGGTCGGTGCCTATTTGTGGCATTCCAATATGCAGGGGTGCAACCTGGAAAATGCAAACCTGGAGAGAATTCTTTCTGAAGGATCGAACTTCCAACTTTCCAACATTAAAGCGGGCATTCTACGGGATGCAAAATTGAAAGGCTCGAACTTTTCTGGATCCAATATGCAGGGCGCCAATCTGGATGGTGCGGATCTTGAACAATGTAATCTGCAATCATGCAATCTGCGTGATGCCACTCTTAAAAAAGCGAACCTGGTGAACGCGGATCTAAAAGGTTCAAAACTCATGGATGCTGATTTTTACCAGGCCAACCTGACAGGAGCGAATTTAAAGAACACTCATCTGGAACGGGCGAACCTGGCAGGAGCGAACCTGCTGGATGCTGATTTGACCGGCGCCAGCCTGGATGAAGCCATTATGCCGGATGGTCAGGAGTTTGATCCGAAAAATCCCCGCCGTGGCATACAGAAATAGCTATTTGGTCCTGTCCGGAATCTGTGGCTTCTAGGGGAGTGGACTGAAAACGTACCCTTCAAATACTACCTGACCGGTGGATTTTTCCATGATTTTGAATTCCAGATTTTGGTCGACCTTTGGAATACGACCCGTGCAATATAGCCGATCCGGATAGGCATATTCTTTTAATGAACGGCAATCGAAATCCTTGGGTGGATCGCCGACGGTTGCTTTGTATTCTCCCTTGATCTCATCTGGAAGTAACAGGTTAAAGCTTAATTCCCAACATGGTTATTGTCCAAACGCATAGAGTCTTGACCGTGAAAATTCGTCAACCTGTTGAGGCAATTTAACCCAAGGAGAGATTGACGGGGTTCCATTAGGAA
>CAYRHB010000067.1:0-20713 GCA_964424035.1 uncultured Leptolinea sp. | reverse complement strand
TCAATTCACGGATTGCGTTCAGCACTTTAACCTTGATGTAAAAGTGGCCGGATTGAGTCAGATGGTTGCGGATGCACTGGTTGAACAGGAGGTGTGAGATGGCTTCTTTTACTATTACACCTGTAGAGAAGGGAATTGTCCGTTGTCAACATACCGCCCCCATGTCTCATGAAGATGTACGTACTCTGGCGGGTTTCCTCCACGACTATCGCGGAAAATTGCTGGTTGACCTCAGGGGAACCAGCGGTGATGAATGCTTGAATAATCTCCGCCAATTTCGCCCAATGATGCCAACAACGGCGATATTTGGAGCCAAAATAGACGCGTCGCTTCTGGAAATTCCAGAAAGCTATTACACCCACGAAGTCAAATTCTTTGATTCCGAAGAAGACGCACTTCACTGGTTAAGAAACCAATAGGATGAGGATGCTATGGCTCAACGAATTGTGATTGATCCCATTACTCGTATTGAAGGACATCTTCGCATAGAAGCTGCCCTGGATTCAGGTAATAAAGTTTCGGATGCCTTTTCCTCGGGTACCATGGTGCGGGGAATAGAGGTAATTCTTCGCGGACGTGATCCACGTGAAGCCTGGGCATTCGCGCAGCGTGCCTGCGGGGTGTGTACAACCGTCCATTCCTTCGCGTCGATCCGGTCAGTGGAAGATGCACTAAAGATCAAGATACCGAAAGCGGCGAATCTGATCCGCAATCTGATGATCGCGCAGCAATACGTGCATGACCATGTGATGCATTTCTATCATCTGCACGCTTTGGACTGGGTGGATGTGGTCGATGCACTCAAGGCTGATCCTTCAGAGACATCTGCCATCCAGCAGAAGATCTCAACATGGGCAAACTCATCACCGGCATATTTTGCGACGGTACAGAAGCGTGTGCAATCCATAGTGGATAGCGGGCAGTTATCCATCTTTGCCAACGCATACTGGGGACATCCCGCCTATAAATTGCCGCCGGAAGTAAATCTGCTGGCAGTGGCTCATTACCTCGAAGCGTTGGACTGGCAGCGTGATGCCACAAAGATCCATACCATTTTCGGTGGAAAGAATCCGCACCCCAACTTTGTGGTAGGCGGTGTTCCCATGCCCATCGATCTGAACAGCGATACTGCCCTGAACGCTGAACGGTTATCGATCATCAGTGATTCAATCGACAAGATGGTCGCTTTTGTTGACCAGGTCTACATCCCTGACTTGCTGGCCATTGCTCCGTATTACCTTGAATATTGCGGTCTTGGTGAGGGGCTGGGCAATTTCCTGACTTGGGGTGAATTCCCCGGTGAAGATAACAGCGACACCTCGAAATTCCTGGTACCGCGTGCAGTTATCCTCAATCGTGATCTGGGAAATATTCAGGAACCCAATCCGAATGATTTTGACAAGATGCAGGAGTTCATTGCCCATTCCTGGTATGACTACTCCAAAGGTGATGATGCCGGCCTCCACCCCTGGAATGGCGAAACAAATATCCATTACACCGGACCCAAACCACCGTATGACTATCTGGATGTTGAAAAGAAATACTCATGGCTGAAAGCTCCACGCTGGGCTGGTACACCGATGGAAGTCGGTCCGCTATCCAGGGTGCTGGCCATGTACGCCGCAGGGCATGAACAAACCAAAACCCTGGTAGATACTGTTCTAAAGACACTGGATGTTCCCATCACAGCTGTATTCTCAACATTGGGAAGAACGGCTGCCAGGGCAATTGAAACCAAGGTTTTTGCAGATGCCATGCGCGGTTACTTCAATGACCTTGTTGCCGAGATCAATGCCGGAAACACACGGACATACAATGGTGACAAGTGGGATCCGGGTACCTGGCCGGCACACGCCCAGGGTTTCGGTTATATGGAAGCACCCCGTGGCGCGTTGGGACATTGGATTGTCATTGCCAACCGGCAGATCGAGAATTATCAAATGGTGGTGCCAACCACCTGGAACGGATCCCCGCGCGATCACAAAGGACAACCGGGCGCCTACGAGGCTTCCCTCGTGGGAACTCCGTTGGCGAAACCCGAATGGCCTCTGGAAATTTTGCGGACCATTCATTCATTTGACCCGTGTATGGCCTGCGCCATCCATATGGTGGACGCAGACGGGAATGATCTGGGTGAAACAGCCACCGGTCTTTCTGTGTGTTACACAAAGTAAACGATGGAGCAACGCAACCGCAGGGTAATACTCGGATTGGGTAATCTTCTGAATAAAGATGAAGGCTTGGGTGTCCATGCTCTAAATGAGTTGGGCACCCAACAATCTCCCATATCAGATGTCGAATTGCTGGATGGCGGTGTTCTGGGATTAAATCTTTTAATGATTGTGGAAGAGTGCAGCCATCTTCTGATACTGGATGCTGTGAATAAAGGGCAACCACCGGGAACTGTGATCGAGCTTGCAAAAGAAGAAATTCCATTATTTACAGGGATCAAACTTTCCGAACACCAGATCACATTCCAGGAAGTGCTTGGATTGGCTGCAGTGCGTGGAAAATTACCCGGGCACCTGCATTTGATTGGTATACAACCGGATGATCTTTCGATTGGTTTGGATCTCAGTCCAATCGTATCCAATGCAATTCCGGAAGTGATCACTCGAGCACAGAGAAAAATAGAAGAATGGGGATTTGAATTTTAACAACACAGAAGGAGTGTTTGAATGGACTTTTATTTTCTGGACGCTGTTTCCTGGGAGCATAGCCAGGCGTTGTACCATGCTGCTGCACATCTAGGCAGGGAAGCCTTGTTGGTTCTGCGACCTTCCACACCATATGTTTGTATTGGATACCATCAAGACGCCCAACAAGAAATTGATCTTGATTTCACCGGTAAATATAAAATACCCGTATTCAGACGTGAAGTCGGTGGCGGAGCGGTTTATCTGGATGGACAACAATTATTCTTCCAGTTGGTCATTCGCAAGGATCATTCATCGGTGCCAGCCAATATCGCAGATTTCTATAAAGTATTTTTGAAACCTGTCATTGAGACCTTTCATGCATTTGGCGTTCCCGCAGAGTACAAACCTGTAAATGATATCGTAACGAATGGAAGGAAGATATCAGGTACCGGTGCAGCACAAATCGATGACATGTTTATCCTTGTGGGTAATTTTATCCAGGATTTCAACTATGAAATGATGTCAAAGTGCCTGCGTGTTCCGGATGAAAAATTCCGGGATAAAGTCCATAAGACAATGTACGAAAACCTGACCACAATAAAGCGTGAAACCGGGACCATCCCCAGGAATATGGATCTGGCTGACGAACTGCGAAAGCAATATGAGCCTCTGCTGGGCAAATTGACAACCCGATCTCTGGATAATGAATTGATAAAGAAAGCGGATGAACTCATGGGGGAGATGAACAATTCAGAGTGGTTGCTGGCCAATGATCATCGAAGGCCTGATTCAAAACAGGTGAAAATTGCCGAAGGCATATATGTCGTCCAGAAAATGCTAAAAACTCCGGGCGGTTTGATCCGCATCACCGCGATTAATCAAGACGGGCAGTTGAAGGATGTGCATATTTCAGGTGATTTCTTTTTCTTTCCGGCGTCCGGACTGGTCGATCTTGAAAATATACTTGATGGCGTCCCGGCTGATGAGGAGACGATTACACGGGTGGTATCCGATTTTTATCAAGAATTCCGTATTGAATCGCCCGGTGTTGTACCATCCGATTTTGCCCGGGTAATTACAGTATGATATCTCTCAGGAGCCGGTGGTGAAAGTCGGCTCCTGAAACCAGGCCTAAACAAATACTTCTGAAGAAAGCCGATCTTACAAATTCGGCTCTTCTTCTATCAGACAGAGAAATTGATAATTCCCACTCGTTATTAACCGGACAAAATTGAAAGTAATAAGAGGTAACCGGATGGTCAACCAACCGTGAGATCAGGTATGGGAATCAACCGATTGGGTAGTACCTGTTTGAGGATGAATTGTGTTGATTATTTTTATTTAATCTTAATACGCTATAATCTACAGATGGTAATATTGAAGTAACAAGATGGTTTGATGTTGAGTGCCTGAAATGAAAGCGGATAAGTTCTGTCCATTTGACAGGGGAAAAATAAAATTCATCCTTGATGAATATCTTGATATTCGAGTCCGTGAACAGAGTCAACAGACCAGGAGAGGTGGTGATTTTTTCTTCTGGGTGATTCTGTTTGGAATAATTCTCGTTTTCATGGTCATCCCCATAGTACCAAACACCGTAAAAGGCATTCTGGCTCAGTTTGAAGTATTGATATCCATCTATTTGACATTAAGATTCGCAAGAAAGGGTTTCTGGGTAGGGGTAACTTTAAACGCGTGCAATATTTTGATTGTTATCGGATCCATCCTGTTTGCGAACAATACAAATGCTGTTACCGGGATCATCGTCTCCTTCTTTACCATTGTTTCCATTTCCATTATTGAAACCCTGATGAGGCGCAATCTCCGCCAATTCATGGAAGTGGTCAGGCAAAAAGAAGAATTGTTATCGCTGAATATTGAAATTCTGTCTTCTGAAGAAAAGTTGCGTCAACAAAATGAAGAATTAATCGCATCTTATCAGGTAATTAAAAATGATGAAGAGAAATTAAACTTTCTGGCGTATTTCGATACCCTGACAGAATTGCCTAATCGAAAAATGATCCTTGACCGGCTTGATCTGCTGGTCAATCTTTCACAAAAGAACGGTTTATCATTTTCAGTGGTCTTTATTGATCTCGATGATTTCAAAAAGATCAACGATACGATGGGGCATCATATTGGTGATGCGTTGATCGTTGCTGTGGCAAAACGACTGGGTCGAAGGATTGATAATGGTGATATTCTGGGCAGGCTGGGTGGAGATGAATTTTCCCTTATTGTTCAACGGAATTTGGATGATGAAACAATTCTGGAATATGTAAATGAACTGCGAACCAGCTTGGATGAAGTCTTCAAAATTGAGCAGCAGGAGATTCATATCAATGCCAGTTTTGGCATTTCAAAATATCCACAGGATGGCAATATCCCTGATGAATTGATCCGATGCGCTGATACAGCCATGTATAAAGTGAAGGAAACCGGGAAGAATGGTATCTATTTCTTTCATAGAGAGATGCTCGATGAAATTCTGCGAAAGGTGGATTTTGAAAACAAAATGAAGGAAGCCTTGCAGAATGAAGAATTCTTCCTGGTATTCCAACCTCAATACTATATCCGGCAGGATGGATTGCGCGGCTTTGAGGCTTTAATTCGTTGGCGGTCGCCGGATCTTGGGATCTTAAGCCCTTTGAAATTTATCCCGGTGGCGGAAGAAACCCGATTGATCATCCCTCTGGGCGAATGGATTCTGTTGACAGCCTGCCGAAAGTTTAAAGAATTACTGGATCTTTATCAAAAGGATGAGTTGATCTTATCCGTCAATATTTCGGCCATCCAGTTTGATGATGACAACTTTGTCACCATGCTGGAAAGTGTTTTGCGTGAAAGTGGATTGCAGGCAAAAAACCTGGAACTTGAGATAACCGAAAGCGTTATGATCAAATCTCTGGATCACACCAGCCAGGTATTAAACAAGTTAAAGGAAATGGGTGTGAAAATCGCCCTGGATGATTTTGGGACCGGATATTCGTCACTGCGTTATTTACAATTGCTCCCTATTGATACACTTAAGATCGATAAATCCTTTGTTGATAACATTAATAACGACAGAAACATCCATCTTATTGGTGCGATCATATCGCTTGTTCACCAAATGGATATTTTCGTGGTGGCGGAAGGCGTGGAAACCAATTTTCAGATGAACTATCTCAAGAAGGAAGATTGTGACGGTGTGCAGGGTTTCTTCTTCGGGAAACCGATAATGGAAAATGAGCTTGGAGGTTTTTTGGATTATATTGCTTCAACAATTCGTGATCAAACTAACGAAACTATTGAGCAATAGCAAAATTTTCCTCCCAATAGCTGCCTCCGGTTTTATATGGTCCATTTGCATTAATGATAGAATTTGACATGTGGGCTTCATACCTTTGGTGGATAACATTTATTGCCGGCACGATTGTGCCGGTTTTTTTGTTGGGCTGGCTGATTCATCGGGGGTATCGTGAATGGCGGCTGATATTTGTATTTACCGTCCTTTCGGTGTTGTGGTTTGCCGCCTGGGCATTGAATTATACAGATTGGAATGGGTGGGTAGGTCTGTTAATGGGTTCTGCTTTTTGTCTGGCTGTTATTTTGCTGGCAAGACAGATAAAGAACTCCCGGATTAATCGGGCAGAGATCATTCGGCTCAAAAGTCTCACTGAAACACGCTCTGACCAGGTAGCCGCGCTGAGTCATGAGATCCGTACGCCGCTGGCAATGATTAAAGGTGCTGCAGATCTTCTTCTGGAAGGGAATCCCGGTCCTCTAACTCCCCAGCAACTGGTGTTCGTCAAGACAATCAGCCAGAATGGCGAGCATATGATCTCACTGGCAGAAGATCTGCTGGTTCAAGCTCGTATTCAGGCAGGCTTATTCAAACTGCATCTGGAATTAACAGATGTAAAATCCATCGTCCGGAAGGCAGTTGAACAGGCACAATTCCTTACCGAGGATAGATACCAACACTACATTGTGGATTATCCACAGGTAGTTGACCGGATGTATATCGATGCAAATCTGATTTTGCAAGCCCTGAACAATTTGCTTTTGAATGCCAGCCGGCACACCTCTCATTACGGGCATATTTATGTATCGCTGGCGGAAAACGATGCCGGTCTGGTATTATCGGTGACAGATGACGGGGCTGGAATGTCACCCGAAGAACGGAAGAGACTATTCAAACGTTTCAGTAGCGGGCATCCGCTTGGAGACGGCACCGGACTCGGTCTGCTGATCACCAAGCAGATCATAGAACTGCATGGAGGTCGTATCATGGTGGATACAACCCTGGGCCGCGGGACAACTGTTTTGTTCATATTACCGCGTTGGAGAAATGAGAATGAGTAAACCCCGCGTGCTGGTTGTGGATGACGAACCCCAGATGGTGGGGATCGTGGCTTATGCTTTTGAGACCCAGGGTTTTGAGGTACTGACAGCGTATGATGGCGAGCAGGCTATGGAAAAAATCAATAATGAGAGGCTGGATCTTGTTCTTTTGGATGTCATGCTCCCCAGAATGAACGGATTCGAAATTTGCAGAATGGTCCGTGAAAATACAACGTTGCCCGTAATATTACTGACCGCCCGCAAGGAGGATGAAGATATCATCCGCGGACTCGAAATGGGCGCGGATGATTACATGACCAAACCTTTTAATCCACGCGAACTGGCATTGCGCGCTCAGGCATTATTACGCCGCAGTGGTTGGGGGGATATGCGGTCCCTGGTCAGAAACGGGAACCTCAAGATCGATTACAACACGCGCCAGGCCAGTCTGGCGGGTCAGTCGCTCCATTTGACCCATAATGAGTTTGAGATTCTCTCCTGTCTGATGTGCCACACTGGACGCGTGCTCTCCTGGCAGTCGCTATTGAAAACTGCCTGGGGATTGGAAGTATGGGAAGGCGGGAAAGAGATGGTAAAAACCGCGATCTACCGCCTTCGTCAGAAGATTGAGGAGGAACCGGAAAACCCTTCGTATATCATCACTGTTCGCGGGCTGGGTTACACCATGCCAAATCTTGAGAAGCAGGAACTGTGACGAAAATGTGACCTTTTGTTACCCTTTGGTGACCCGCATACGCGGGTTTTTCTTTATCCTGTTGTGGAACGTTCAACATTCAATCATTGTATGGAGGAAAACATGAGTCGTCGGATTTGGATTCTGGTTCTATGTACTATGATCGTTGCCATTCTATCAGCCTGTGCTGCGCCAGTTCCGGCAACAGCCGCGCCGGCAGATGAAGCGAAACCGGCCGAACCCGCCCAGGAAGCCCCTGCGGAATCGGCGCCTGCTGAAGCAGCAGCGCCTGCTGAAAATCCGGGAAAACTGACAGTCCTTTGCACACCGCAGGAAGACTGGTGTGTGGCGGTTACAAAGGCGTTCCAGGAAGCAACCGGTATTGAGACGAATTACGTCCGCCTGTCCAGCGGTGAGTCGGTTGCCCGCCTCCGCGCTGGCAAAGACAATCCGGAGTTTGATGTTTGGTTTGGCGGTCCCATGGATGGATACGAAGTTGCCAAAGCCGAAGATCTGGTTGAACCGTATGTTTCACCAAACGCGGCAGCCATCAAAGACACACTAAAAGATAAAGATGGTTATTGGACCGGCGTCTATGTCGGGGCACTCGGTTTTTGCTCGAATAAGGACGTTCTCGAATCCATGGACCTGGAAGTTCCTGATTCATGGGATGACCTTCTTGATCCGAAACTAAAGGGTCAGATAGCCATGGCCCATCCGGCGACATCCGGTACAGCTTTCACTGCGCTGTGGACCATCAACACCCTGCAGGGTGGAGATATTGAAAAAGCATTTGAATATTACAAAAAGCTGAACAATAACATTTTGCAATATACAAAAACCGGTTCGGCTCCTGGTCCCATGGCAGGTCGTGGTGAAATCGCCGTTGCCATCATCTTCTCGCATGACTGCGTCAAATTCCAGAAAGAGGGAATGACGTCGCTGGTAACCAGCTTCCCGGCTGAAGGTACCGGATACGAGATCGGTGGTGTTGGGATTGTAAAAGGCACTCAGAATCCTGAAGCTGCCAAAAAATGGATCGACTGGGTACTCACTGGTGACGTACAGGAAATTGCCGCCACGGTCAATTCCTTCCAGCTTCCCACCAGCCCCGATGCCGAAGTCCCTCCGGAAGCTGTGAAGCTTGATACAGTAAATCTGGTAAATTACGATTTTATTGCTTCCGCCGCAGCAAAGAAGGGCATCACTGAACGCTTTGATGTCGAGATTGCCCCGGCTCCCAAGGAATAACCTGTCAGGCTCTTGATCAATACGGGGAAGCTGCCCCCGGTACGGGGCAGCTTCCCGGATTATTTTACGGGAGGATGGTCAGTTATGGCATCAGGATCACCAAAACGCATGCTGGATGAATTCCGCCGGATCGGTGCTGATTGGACATTATTATCTGGTTTACTGCTCGTTATTGGATTTCTTGGGATTGCGATCGTTTTCCCATTGATAAAAATGTTGGGAGTGTCATTCACAACCGAGGCACTTGAATACTATATTCGTTATTTTTCTTCACCTGTTTATCTTGGAATCATCCGTAATACGGTTGAACTTGGAGTGGTTGTAGGATTAATGGGAACCATTATTGGTTTTCTGTTTGCCTATGTCCAGGTGCGCCTGGATGTCCCCTTCAAACGGTTTATGCACCTGATGGCACTCATGCCGATCATCAGTCCTCCGTTTGCAGTGGCGACTGCCGCAATTGTCCTTTTCGGTCGTGGCGGTTTGATCACCTTCCGTTTGTTCGGAATCCGGTATGACTTGTATGGTTTTGATGGCCTGTCCGCGGTTTTGACACTCTCGCTATTTACCGTGGCGTATATGAACCTGCAGGGAATGTTGCGGGCTCTGGACCCATCACTTGATGAGGCTGCTACCAATCTGGGCGCTTCAAAGTGGGATGTCTTTCGAACGGTGACACTCCCCATGCTTATTCCGGGTATCGCCAGTTCTTTTCTGCTTCTCTTTGTTGAAGCCATTGCCGACCTGGCGAATCCGCTTGTACTCGGGGGTGACTTCACCGTACTGGCTTCCAGAGTTTATATTGCCATTTCCGGTGAATATGATATTTTCGCCGGTTCCGTACTTTCAGTCATTCTTTTGGTTCCCTCATTGACGGTTTTTGTTATTCAACGGTACTGGGTCAGCCGAAAATCCGTGATCTCAGTAACGGGGAAACCTTCAGGGAAACCCACTCTGATTACAAATCCGTTCATCCGTTGGGGATTGTTCGCCATCACAATGTTTTTCTCTCTCCTGATACTGTTGATCTACGGCACTGTATTTGTAGGAGCCTTCACAGAACTTTTTGGGATCAATTACGCATTTACTTTGCGCCATTTCCAATTTGTGGTTCTTGGACTGGGATCTCAGGCCATGCTTGATACCTCAAAAATGTCACTTATTGCTACACCTATTGCCGGTATTCTGGGAATGTTGATCGCCTGGTTGGTGGTACGAAAACAGTTCGCCGGGCGGGGATTGATAGATTTCACATCCATGCTGGGTATCGCCCTACCCGGAACAGTTCTGGGTATTGGTTATCTTCTGGCATTCAATAAACCTTTTAAAATTGATGACACCGTGGTACTTCCGGCATTGGCGGGAGGCACAGCCATTGCCGGGGGAACGATCGCGTTGATACTGGCTTATGTTGTTCGCAGTGTCCCTGCAGGAGTGCGTGCCGGCGTGGCATCGCTACAGCAGATTGACCCATCAATTGAAGAAGCTGCCATCAGTCTGGGGGCTGATAACGCAACCACTTTCAGGAAGGTAACCCTCCCTCTGATACGGCCAGCTTTCCTTACTGGTCTGGTCTACAGTTTTGCCCGTTCCATGACGTCACTTTCCGCCGTGATCTTTCTATCCACTCCATATGCAAAGATCATGACGGCACAGATTTTGAATGAAGTTGATGCAGGCCGGTTCGGAAATGCTTTCGCATACTGCGATATTTTGATCATTCTGGTCTTACTGGTTATCGGGTTCCTCTATTTTGTAGTGGGTACAACTACAGGTGTCGAACGCGATTTTGGAGTTTCACTTTAGTCCCCGGTTTGCGGGAAACCGGAGTTATCTTGGATGGGAGCAGGAGACAGCATAATGACAACCAGCAAAACAGAACAGGGAAATCTCTCTCTACAATCGATTGGGAAAATATTTACTCAAGGTTCAAACAATGTTCAGGCTGTTGATGATGTATCACTGGACATAACGGGAGGGGAATTCATTACACTTCTGGGACCTTCGGGTTGCGGGAAAACCACAACCCTGCGGCTGATTGCCGGATTCGAACTCCCGACTACAGGTAAGATCATACTGGATGGTAGAAGTATCGCAGATGAGCCGCCCAATCATCGTCCCATGGCCATGGTATTTCAAAGCTACGCGCTATTTCCTCATTTGAATGTGTACGAGAATGTTGCCTTTGGGCTGAAACTTAAGAAACTACCATCCAATGAGATTGATGAAGCTGTTGAGATGGTGCTGCATATGATGAACCTGACCGGTCTGGGAAAAAGAAGCCCGTCCCAGCTTTCTGGTGGACAACAACAGCGCGTTGCCCTGGCACGTGCCATGGTGATGAAACCGAAAGTGTTGTTATTTGATGAACCTCTTTCCAATCTGGATGCCAAATTACGCATTCAGATGCGGGTTGAGATCCGCCGTCTGCAAAAAAGGCTGGGGATAACGGGCATCTATGTTACTCATGACCAGGTGGAAGCCATGAGTCTATCTGACCGGATTGTGGTAATGAACAAGGGAAGGATAGAACAGGTAGGGACACCTTCAGAGATTTTTATGCGTCCCTCGTCGTTGTTTGTGGCTGATTTTATTGGGCGGGCAAATTTCATTGAAGTGCCGGTTTTGGAACGTACAGGGGATACATGTTTAATCAAGGCATTTGACACGGAATACAGAGTAGCCTGCAATAACACGATAATAACAGGGACACAGGCTTATTTGTTGATCAGACCGGAAATGCTGAGCTTAATACGTGACGAGAAATCCAATGCCCGTATCCGGTCCACGGTCTACCTTGGTTCATCTGTGGAATATGAACTGGAATATGCCGGGATAAATCTCATGGCGGTTGATACCCATCCACATTTTGAAACAATTCTTGAAGAGGGATCCAATGTTTCGGTTGATTTTGATCCCACTGCCAGTTATGTCCTTCCATATGAGGACCACCGGGAGAAATGATGATCCCTGAAGGCGAGATTTTTCTACGGCTGATCATTGCAGGTGTACTGGGTGCTCTGATCGGGCTCGACAGAGAGCGTCAAAACCAACCCGCCGGTCTGCGGACGCATATCATTCTGGTAACAGGCGCATCCCTGGCAATGATGCTCTCCATCAACCTGTCGATGCAATATCGAAATCTTGCGACCAATGGTGACCCAACCCGCCTGGCTGCCCAGGTCCTTTCGGGTATCGGTTTTCTGGGGGCGGGAGCTATTTTGCGATACGGTACCAATATAAAAGGGTTAACAACCGCAACATCCCTGTGGACGATGGCGGTTGTCGGCCTGGCTGTGGGAGCCGGATATATCCTGGTGGCATTCGGAACGGCGGCTTTTCTCTTACTGGCATTAACCATTTTGAACCGCATCGAAAAAAACAAGTTGACTGTCAATGTGGTCAGGCAACTTTGGATCATGAGCGATTATTACCCTGAGATTGAGCCGAAATTAAAAGATGTTCTGGCGCAACGCACCCATAGTTTTTCGATCCAACGGATGGAGCGGAATTTACGGAAAAACCGGTTGCGGATAACTGTGATGATCCGCATGAACCGGGACGAGAATCTGACTCCTCTGGTTGAGCGATTGGCAAAACTAAAAGGCGTAGATGGCATCCGCGTGGAATGATCCATGTATTAGATCTGATGTGATTAATGGAAATGCAACATACAAACTAAGGATTGATCTGCTTATTCAGGTCAGTCTTTTTTCCATTCTGTTGAGTCGATCTCTCTGGCAGCCTTGTTAAGAAGAGTATAGCCGGCATCGATCAACCGCCTTATCTCCTGCGGAGATGGTATATCGCCACGACCATAGCGTTCAAGAGTCCGGAGCATGGATCCCCGTACACCGCTGGCGCGATGGGCGCTTACTGAATCGGCTGAGATGCGTTCTAGCCGGGTAAGCAGGAACCGAAGGGATTGGATCAATTCATCATCCATAAAATGAATTGTATGACTATCGAGCCCATATTACTTCTTAATATCCCGGGAAATTGACCAGGAAAACCAGTTTCAATAGATTATAACGTTTATAAAATGAAATCCGGCTTGTATAAAGAAATATCCTTGAACACAAGAACTGCTTTTTCCTGAGAGTTATTTCAAACAAGGGAGGATTATGAGCCAACGGAGACTAATTCCCGGTATGGTTTCTCTAGTTCTGGTTTCATTCTGTCTTGCCTGTAACCCGACCGCCGAATCCCCCGTACTTGATGATCGCTGGGTTGACCCTACGTTGTCATTGGATGAAATGGTGACAGATAGTGTTGATATCCAGAATTTCGATGATTTACATTCCCCGGTCAACGGGGATGATAACGAATATCTGATATTTGGGGCCCTGCCGGTAATCGAGAACCCGGAATCGCTTCCGGCTGACCTTTCAGCATTTATTGGCCGCTGGGAAGGGTATGGTTTTGCCCCTCCTGTAAAAAGAGACTGGAAACTGGTTTTCCAAATTTCTGAGATCAATGAGCAGGGCGGGCAATTGTACAGTTGGATGGGAACAAACCTTCAATACCCGAATTTTGTCACCGAGAATGTATTCAGGGTGGTTCGAGAAAAGGGAATTCCATCGATCCAATTCCGGATGACTTGGATTGATGGCAGTCAACGGACAATCATTTTTTCAGTTGATGAGAATACAAAATCGCTTCGGGGAGAAGCCGTATTGACGTTGACCGGAACGCAGGTTGATACCTATGAATTAAGCCGAAGCCGTACTTTCTATGTCTACAAAAATTATGCAGAATATCTGGCGGGTAAAAATATAATTGTGGAGTCCTGGAATGAAAAGAAACTTGAAGCGTTCAGCCGTGGATATATGGTCTATCTTCCGGAGGGTTATACAAAAGAAGCCCAAAAACAGTGGCCATTAATCCTTTTCCTGCACGGATCCGGTGATCGGGGTGACAATATTTTCTTGCTGGCAAAGGCAAGTCCGTTTATGTATATTCGCGAAAAAGGACCTCTTCCGGCGATTATTGTTGCACCTCTATTAAAAAGTAATTCCGCTTACCAGCTATTCCCGGACGAGTTCCTTGAAGGTGCTTTGGATGAAATCCTTTCACAATACAGGGTGGATAAAAAGCGCGTTACCCTCACCGGGTTAAGCCTGGGTGGTGAAGCAACATACCGACTGGCTATCCTGCGTCCGGATGTTTTTGCAGCGATTTCTCCTCTCTGCGCATTTCTATTGGATCAAAACATACAGGAAATAAATAAAATTAAAGACATCCCAGTCTGGGCTATTCATGGCGCGGATGATCAGGCAGTAAACCCGGCGTGGGGCAAAAAGCCGGTGGATGCTTTAAAAGAAGCTGGAGGAAATATTAAATTTTCCCTGTTACCTGATCATGACCATGATGTATGGACGGATACATATTCAGATCCAGCCTTCTATGAGTGGATGTTATCGAAGTCCAGATAGGTGTTTACCCGGGGTTAATTAAAAAGAAATGATATACCGGATACTGATCATGATGGATGATCATGAAACATTTTCGTTTACAATACGATCTCTATACTCTCTTGTAGCAAATCATTGACTATTGCCAGTTTTATTTTTTACCGGGAGATCATTATGAGTAGTGGACAATTTGCGGGTGCATTGGAGAAGGTTAGTGAAACCAGGGAAATACTTCTGGGTTCAGGTGTATTGCAGGAAGCAGTATCAACATTTCAAAAACATTTCCCCGGTATGCATGCGGTTCTGGTTGCTGATGAAAATACATTTACTGTTGCCGGAAAAGATATATATGAGCTGTTCCGCGCGGCAGACCTCATCCGGGTTGAACCGGTCATTTATCCGGGAAATCCGATGGTGTATGCGAGTTTTGAGAATGTTCTTGATCTGGAGGAAACGCTTAAAGGTGCATCCGGTGTACCGGTGGTTGTGGGTTCCGGTACATTGAACGATCTAACAAAGCTGGCATCGCATCACCTTGGGCGTGAGTATATGGTGATTTGCACCGCCGCATCAATGGATGGTTACACAGCTTCCGGCGCGTCAATCTCAATGGATGGATTTAAACAAACTTTTTCCTGCCCGGCTCCCCGGGTTGTAGTGGCTGACCTGGATGTGATCATGAATGCCCCGAAAGGCATGACAGCCTCGGGCTACGGAGACCTTCTGGCAAAGAATGTCGCCGGGGCAGACTGGCTGGTCGCAGATGCGTTGGGAATTGAACCCATAGATCTGACAGCATGGAGTATGGTTCAAGATTCTCTTTCCGAAAGCATTGGTTCTCCCGAATTATTGTCAAAAAATGACGACGAAGCATTCTTGAAATTCGTAAAAGGTCTCATGATGTCCGGACTCTCATTGCAATACTACAAAGGGTCCCGTCCGGCTTCCGGCGCGGAACATTTAATGAGCCATTTATGGGAGATGCATGAGACCACTCACGGCGTCTTTTCCCATGGGCAGAAAGTGGGGCTAGCCACAATAGCCTCGGCTGCACTTTATGAAAGACTCTTGTCAAGAGATTTTCAGTTATTGGATATAAAAAAGACCGCAGAGAGTTATCCATCACAGGAAACAATGGTACAAACCATTGGCAAAATCCATCCGAATAGTAAAGTTGTTGAATCCTCCATTGAGCAATATTTGAAGAAATATTGTGGGGGGCGCGAATTGGTTTCACGGCTGGAACTTCTAAAAAGAACCTGGCCGGACTTGAAACACAAGCTGGAACTTCAATTGATCCCTGCGGCGAAGTTAAGGGCGATGATGTCCACCGTCGGCTGCATTACATATCCGGCACAAATGGGAAAATCTCTGGAAGACCTAAAGACAGTTTATCGCCAGGCCGGGATGATCCGGAACCGGTATACCATATTGGATCTGGCTGCAGAAACCGGATGTTTGGAAGAATGTCTGGGTGAACTATTTTCACCGGGTGGTTTCTGGGTGGAAACAGAATGACTGCACCCGGTTTGAAAAAAAGATACAAGGCCTATATTTTCGACCAGGACGGGACTCTTTACCTGGGGGACCAGGTTTTACCGGGTGCGGCTGAAACCATTGCTGAATTACGGGCTTCTGGAAGCCGGACCATATTTCTCTCAAACAATCCAACAAAAACCCGCGCCCAGTATGCTGAAAAATTGACCGGATTGGGCATTCCAACAGGAATTGAAGATGTAGTCAATTCCTCTTTCGTTATGGTTCAATGGCTTCTGTCCAACGCGCCGGAATCCCGGCTTTTTGTAATTGGAGAAGCTGCATTAATGGGGGAACTCAAGGCTGCGGGTTTCGTTCTGACCGAAATCGCAGAGGAGATCGATATTGTCATCGCATCATTTGACAGGACATTTACATACCGAAAATTGCAGATTGCTTATGATGCCATTAAACAGGGTGCCAGATTCATGGCAACGAACCCTGACCGGTTTTGTCCTACACCTTCCGGAGGAGAACCCGATTGTGCGGCCATTATTGCGGCAGTGGAAGCCTGTACCGGTGTTCCATGTGAACCTGTGGTGGGAAAACCTTCGCCGATCATGGTGAACACAATAATGGATATCTTGCAGCTGCCTCCATCTGATTGCATCATGGTGGGTGACCGGTTGGAAACAGATATTCGTATGGGTGTGGAAGCCGGCATGGATACATGCCTGGTCCTTACCGGTGATGCAACCCGGGCGGCGTTGGCAGCATCAGGACTCAACCCAACCTATGTGTTGGAAGAGATCAGGGATCTGCTTGATGTAAATACTTGATTTTCAGATCAGAACCGGTCTTTTTATGGCCATAATGATGGTTCATAAGAAAATACAATCGTAGAGTTTTCTTTGCCAATTTTCACCGATTTAAATGTAGAGAATAGGAGTTCGAGTGGAACTTCTTCGCCATCAATATATGCTTTCCAATCCGGATCCCAGTTGTCAATATAACTTATATACCCGTCTTCCGGTGCTACTAAGCGAATTTCTAAAATCTCACCTGTGAACTCAACAATTTCATATGTGTTTTCAAACTGCCCGGAATCTTTCAAGAAATCTGTAATCGTTTTGTAGGAGTTGGATTTTGAGAAAAATACCTTTTTCCCATCATTGACCCCCAGGAGTTCGTTCCTGGCTTCCGGTTCATATTGGTGTTCCTTATAAAATTGCCGGTAGCGTTCGAAATACCAGCTATCATTGTAACTAATGTTGTAAACAGGTTTCAAGCTCACCTTGGGTGGGAAAAATGTTCCATCACGGTTATGTGAAAATGATTCCATAAGAACTTGATCAGAGATGTGAATGGTTTTTCGCACATCTTCGTTTATTTTCATTGTTCCATTCCACCAACAGAAAGCACTAATACGCCAAATATCCATTATTGTGACTACAGATAAAAGAAACAGCCAGAGGTTAATATGGAGGCGTAGCTTGTTTTTCGAAGCCATCACAAAATCAAGTGTCGCCAAAAGAAAAATGAAGGCGATAAAACCATTTATGAAGAACCAGTGCCTATCATTATTAAAGATATAGAAATAAACCTGCCAATAACTCTTGTCTGTCTCCTGAAAGAAATAGAGATAGGATTGTATCCCGAGCAAGAATACATAAATACAACCGATGGCTATACTCCATATCAGAATTTGCCTGCGGGATTTTGATATTGGAATCTTATGGACAAAAAAAACTTCATTAATCCAATCAAAAGAAATGGCAACTAGCAAGGCTAATACCGGAATAAGCAAAATGTTGATTCTGGATAAATAGCGCATACGGGAAAAATAAGGCATGTAGGTCCAAAGAAAATTGAACAGGTATGATGAATGGCCGTACGAGATGTAAGAAACAATGACCACCCAACCGAATAATGATCCTTTAACCCATGTATTTAGATACCAAATATTCCACGTTTTCCCTCTATCTCGAGTTGCCCATATCTCATCTTTTAGAAAAGGTGATGATACTAAATACAAAATTACGATTATCAGGCATGCGAATCCAAAGTAATACCAACCTTCCGTTTGTGATACAGGCGGGTAAACAAGTGAGCCGAGAGAATCGACAAAGTTAAAATCATTCATGGTTGAAAAGGCATAATCATCTCCGCCTCTTGCCACAGTCCTAGAAAGAAGACGCATCATTCGAAGAACAAATGGACCACAAATAACTAAAATTGATAATCCTGTCAACACAAGAGTCAACAGGTTTTTTATTCTATAAACAGCTGGATACTGAAAAAACAATCTACGAACAGAAGGAATCCAAAGTACAAGGAGATAAGGTATGAAAAGGAACAGACTGTAATACAGATAATATTGGTATCCAGCTGTGATCAAACTGAAACAAGAATAGAAAAGAATTACTGCATTCAAAATCAACTTTTTTGTGGATCTCTCGTAGCTTATTCTCGTCAGGGCATAGAGTATCCAGGGATACCACGCAATGGAATGCATTCCGGAAGGATATCGAATCAAATCTGCCAAACGATAACTGACAGGAATGAGAAGGGATGCGATAAAAATCGATCGGGACGAGAGGTTAAATTGTTTTAACCAGAAATACATACCCAAAGCGAATATGGAAATACCCAGAACGGCATATCTTTGATGATCCAGGATCGAATACCCACCGTTTAACCAGTATAAAAATGCCTGGGGAATGTTCAATGGATAAAAAAACTGCGAAAAGGGATTGGAAAAAAAAGGGAAACCTGCTGCTTCGGATGGAGACCAGAGAGGCAGGTGGAAATGGCTAAGACAATCCAGCAGATACACTTTGTATGTATACGATGTGGGTATAAAGTCGTTGGCAATTCCGTAAAATTCACCGTTTATCGGGATCGTACGCGGGAAAAAGAACAGGAACGGAAATATGAATACTGCGGCAGGTAAGAGAAACCGGTCGAGAAATTTCTTTCCTATAGCTCTTCTCTCTTCCGGATTGAGGGATATTCCTTTGTAAACAGCCGCCAACAACGAAAGCTGGATTGCAAATAAGGCGATCAGCAGGATGATTGGATCCAGCTTTTCGAAGAAATATGGATATTGACCACGCAAGCCTGTTTCGGGGATATTCAATATCCAAACAGCCAGGGAACCCGGCAGAAGACTGAATAGGATCAATCTTGAATTGAGGGATTCTTTTATTTTTTTGGAGGAAAAATGTCTACCAATGTCTCTTCTTACAGCAGTGAGGAAAATTGTAGAAGTAAGAAAATAAAGGAACACTCCGGCAAGCAGCAGAATCCTTTGAAGTGAAAATCCAAAAGCAATACTATTCTTCGGATCTGATGGCAGATAGGCTAAATAAATAAAAACTGCGACGGCTTCAATGGCACATAATAGAAAGAAGAATTGAAAAAGCGACTCTGGATTTGGCTTTTTAAGTTCCCTTGTCAGGAGGTTAAAAGGATTTTGCTCTATTTTCAACGAAATATCTCCCTGATAAGGATTGTCAAAACAATGGAGAATAACCTGGCACGTATCCTCCTGTATGAAGAATACTCAACACAAAATCTGATTATACATGATGCGATTATGCGGCTTTGAATCCCGCACGTTCCTGGTTCTGTAAAGAAGATTCCGGCCAGGTAATCTGTAATTATTGATTAAAGAAAATAACCTGATTGGATCATCAGGTTATTCAAGTATTTACTGGCTTTTTGGGAAATAGATCGAACTTATTAAGTTTCATCCCCTGAAAACCGGGATTTTTCCCTTGCCTGTTGATCTTCGTCAATCAGAGGGACACATGAAGTATTTGTGATCTTGTTCGGGTTGTTCTTTTTGAAATAGCCAATAAGGAACCCGGCGATCACAAAAACGATTACCAATCCCCACGGGAAGCTGCTGGCGGTGATTTCTGCACCGGTAAGGGGAGTGGGTTCCAATGGAGGAGTTCCCTGTCCCAGAATCGAACGGAATGGATCCGAGTGAATCAAAAAACTAATGAGAAGTGAATTTACATTTAGCATTTTTTTATCCTTGCTTATAAACATCCTGCATATCTATTGATTCTCCCAAACGAAAATAAATCAATTATGATATGAAAGGTGTCACTTAATAAACCATCTTTATATGATTTGATGTTCCAATGTCGATCAGGTTACAAAAATGGTTACCCGAAAAACAAAATCACCATATTTAGAGCAATTTATGAAGACCTCTGATCTGGCCAGAGCAGTAGGTATACATGAGAACACCGTTCGCCGTTATGTGGATTGGGGGTTGCTGCCGCCGGTTGACCGGGCGCCGAATGGCTACCGGCGTTTTACACGCCACCATCTCGATTGTCTCAGGTTGGACCGGTTGATCATGGAAGGTGGATACCCGGGAAAGTCGATACATAAATCAGGGCAGGTGATCATTCAATATGCAGTAAAAAATGACTGGGGTGGTGCGATGGAACAGGCACACCACCACCTGGCTGTCGTAAAAACAGAGCAGGCTCAGGCGAATGCCGCAGTCGACCTGCTGGAACGCTGGGCGCAGGGAAGCGGTACGGATACCACTGGATCCGCGCTGCGTATAGGCGACGCAGCACTTCTGTTGGGCTTGAGCCGGGATATTCTCCGCAATTGGGAAAGAAACGGATTAATTGTTGTTCCCCGAACTGAAGCTAATTCATACCGTATGTATGGACCACAAGAGATCAGCCGTCTCAGGGTTATCCGCATGCTGGTTAATGCCGGTTACAGCCTGATGTCCATTCTCAGAATGTTATTGCAATTGGACCGTGGTGAAATCCGCGACCTACGGTATGCCCTGGATACGCCTCAACCGGATGAGGATGTGTATATGGCATCAGATCGCTGGTTATCCACATTGGATAAAGAAGAGCACCGGGCCAGGA
>CAYRHB010000066.1:0-20780 GCA_964424035.1 uncultured Leptolinea sp. | reverse complement strand
TGGGGCGTAACCCAACCCATTGATTGGTGAAAAACCCAACCCCTGCAATGTGTCTCAACCCGGTTATTCCAACCGTTAACCCCCAACCCATTCGCGAATGCCGGGTAACCAGGGTTCACCGGATGGCAGCGGAAATAACAATGGTAATGGAAGGCGCTGAGCGATATCTTATTTATAACAAGCCAAAAAAAGTACCATCACTTTTAAAGCAAAAAGGGCGACCACCAGTGCCCTTCTTGCTTTAAACCAGAGGGATATCTGGCGAAATCTACATGGTAGCGCGGTCTGAAGCCAGTTTATATCCGAGTCCCTCACGCGCGAGGATCAATTGCGGACGCGATGGGTTCAATTCAAGTTTCCGCCGCAACAGATAAACCACATACTTGATGCGGTTCACCGCCTTGGGGTCGTTTTGTCCCCACACTTCTTCCGCGATCGTGGCGTGGTCCACCCAGCGTGGGGCGTGACGTCCGAGGCAGTAAAGCACATCAAACTCCCGGCGTGCCAGGGCGATCGTTTCGTCCCTGACCCTGACCTCCCGGGTTCCCGGATCAAGGCTCATATCGAGGTTTGAAAAATCCATAACTCCTGTGGGTGCCGTGACCTGCCGTGCCCGGTTGACCACAGTATTCACCCGTGCCACAAGTTCCGCCGGATGGAATGGCTTGGTAATGTAATCATCCGCGCCCATCTGCAGTCCTTTGACAATATCTTCCTTTTGATTCTTGGCAGAAACGATCACAACCGGCGCGGGCGTCAATTTCCGGATATTGGTGAACGTCTCTTCCCCGTCCATCTCCGGCATCATCAGGTCAAGCAGGATAAGGTCCGGCCAGATGCGCGAAACCTTGTCAATGGCAGCCTGACCACAGTCAGCCCCGGCAACATCAATCCCGGCATTTGAAAGGATGTATTTCAGCAGCCCGACGGTTTCAGGCTCGTCATCCACAATCATTACCCGTCGCCGGGGTGTTGCCGGATCCAACCGGTCAAGATCCAAACCGGTTGGCAGCGCCGATTTCTCGGAATAGGATGGCATTACGCTCATCTCTTTTACTCCTTTTCCATTTTTGGAAAGCGCGACCATACCCTGGCAGGCTTTGATTTTTCGCGTCTCTCCAACCTTAACACGACCAAATGTAAACAATTCTTACATTACATTACAAGTCTAATCTATTCAGAATGCTATTTCAAGTGGAGACATCCGGATTTAAGAAAACCGGTGGCAAATAATCCCTATATTGTCGATAATTCCAATTTCTTACCGATCCAACGCACACGCGGTGTTTCTCCAACTTGATTCACAACCGCAGCCAACCGGCGGTCATATGACCAGAGTTCCTTGTCCAGTTTTTCCGCCAGCGCCAGATAATGCGGATCACACCCGACCGGTAGATTGTACCGTTCTGTTAATCGCAGCGCCCTCTCCTGCAGATCCGGATCGTCCACCAGGTGGACGGGAAGCGACCGGCAGGCCTGCATAATGGATTGCACGGTGCGCGGACTCAAAACACCCTGCCGGATGTAGGTTCCCAGTATATTTGAAACATCGTAGAAAAGATGTGACGGCGCGAGGATTCGCCTGTCTTCCCTCTCCCAACGGTCCCACAGGGTTTTGATGGCATTGTTGCGGGGGAACGTGGTGAGCTGAACAACCGGACCCGGATCAATACAGATGATCTGACTGCTCATTGCGGTCCTCGCGCAGTTCGGTCATCACATCTTCCGGCAGATTTAATAATCTGCCTGCCAGGTCTTGCTTCACCTGTTCCCTGGCCTGATTCACCAGGACCCTCCACTCAGGAGGCTTTTCAAGTGCGTCCAGGCGCAGGTAATGTTCATGTGACAGGAGAACGGCCAATGGCCGTCCATCGCGTTCAATAAAGACCGGTTCATGGCGGGCGGATTGGAATAGCTCACCCAGATGGACCCGCGCGTAGGTGGCTGAAACAGAAACAGGCATGCGAAAATCTTCTCCACAATTTGATTAATCAAAACATTAATCATTATTATAAACACAGGGAGAAGTTCATGCAAATCGGTTGGAAAAATCCGGTAGCCTTCGTTGCAACTTACATACCACATCAGGCCGGCCTTCCATTTTCACTTTTTCTGTGCTACACTAAGTTTCCAAAACGTTTTGGGTATCTTATGAGAACTACGATCCGTGATGTCGCCAAACGCCTCAACCTGTCCATAACCACCGTCTCGCGCGCATTGGACGGTTATGCGGACGTGGCGGAAGAAACCCGCCAGTTGATCATCCGTACCGCCGCTGAAATGGGTTATTCTCCCAACCGTGCGGCCCGCCAGTTGCGCCGTCAACGGACCGATACGATTGGTTACATCCTCCCGGCCGCCAGTACGGGGCTGGCTGATCCATTCTTCTCCGAATTCATCGCCGGTCTGGCGGATGAAGCCGCAGCCGGCAATCTCGACCTGTTGATCAGCACGGCTGAACAGACCAGTGAAGATGAGGTGAAGCAATACCAGCGCTGGGCCCAGTCCGGAAAAGTGGATGGCCTGGTCCTCAACCGCATCCTGATGGATGACTGGCGTGTCGGTTTTCTAAGAAGCCAATCCATTCCCTTTGTCTGCCTTGAATGTAATGGCGGGAATGGGGATTTCCATGGCATCGAAGTCGATCCATTACCGGCTATTCTGGAATTGATCGAACATCTTGTTAATCAGGGACATAGCCGGATTGCGTATATCGGTTCCAAAGCACCCTTGAAGATTGACCACGACCGGAAACAGGCATACCTCGAGGGCTTGCGCAGATCAGAGATTTCCCCCGACCCGGTATTAATGGTCCAAACCGACCTTACACCCGGTGGCGGTTTCCAGGCTGCGGATCGTGTGCTGGATGTATCCTCACCGCCAACCGCCATTTTCTGCGTAAATGATCTGACCGCCATTGGCGCCATGCATGCAGTCCACCAGCGCGGTCTGAAAGTCGGGCGAGATATCGCGGTTGCCGGATTTGACGGCATTGCCGATTCCGCCCATACCCAACCCGGATTGACCACCATTGACCAACCCGTATACCAGATCGGCCGCCAGTTGATTTCGATTCTATCCGGGGTCATAAATGGACAGACCGGCCCCGAGCTGGCGGTTACCATCCAACCCCGGTTGATCCTGCGTGGATCGACAACCGTTTGACGTTTGTCATCCAGATACCCTAAAAGCTGCCATCGGGCAGCCGGAAAGGAGCATTCCATGACCAAAACAGTGATTGCCGGCGCACTGGGCGAGTGTGTCCATGTTGCCGGTGTTTCCAACTTTCTGCGCCTCGCGGAAACCGCCGGTTGGAAAACCCGGTTTCTGGGTCCTGCTGTTTCAATCGAAGAATTCCTGAAAGAAGCCGGGACTGAAGCAGCGCGGTTGAAAAAAGGTGACGACCTTCTTATTGGTGTATCCTACCGTTTAACACCGGAAACCGGTGAACGCCTTCTGGGAGAATTCGCGGAAGAAGCATCCGCGTTGCATGAAAAAGGGGTACGCTTTGCCTTCGCGGGAACCCCGCCGGTGGTTGAAAAAGCTCGCAGTTTGACGTTCTTCGAGCAGCTTTTTGATGGCAGTGAAAGCGCCGAAGAAGTGCTGGCTTACCTGAAGGGGCTTCCAACCAGAGAACAGGGCGAAACCGATTTCCCCCACAGGACGATTGACCGTATCCTTTGGCGGAAACCTTTTCCCATCCTGCGGCATCATTTTGGTCTGCCTACCATGGAAGAAACGCTTGATGGCATAAGGAAGATCGCGGATGCCAGGGCGCTTGACCTCATTTCGCTCGGTACCGACCAGGATGCGCAGGAGAATTTCTTCCACCCCGAGAAGCAGGATCCGCGCCGTCGTGGAGCCGGTGGCGTACCGGTACGCACGGAAGAGGATTTTTTGCGGCTATACGAAGCATCCCGGACCGGTAATTTCCCCCTGCTGCGGGCGTATTCCGGGACCGATGACTTTATCCGGTATGCCGAATTGCTGACCCGGACAATCAAGAATGCCTGGTGTGCCATCCCGCTCTACTGGTTCAACCAGATGGACGGGCGCGGTCCCTGGGACCTGGAAGGTTCCATCCGCGAACACCAGAAGGTGATGGCCTGGTACGGTGAGCGGGACATTCCGGTTGAACTGAATGAACCACACCACTGGGGAATGCGTGACGCATCAGATGTGGTTTTTGCGGCAGCGGCATACCTGGCCGCCTATAACGCGAAGCACTTTGGTGTTAAAGATTACATTGCCCAGATGATGTTTAACAGCCCGCCCGGCTTGAGCGATGAAATGGACCTGGCAAAAATGTTGGCCGTACTTGAATTGATCCAACCGTTGGAGGACCATCACTTCCATATATGGCGGCAGACCCGCATTGGATTGCTGTCCCACCCACTGGACCCGGATGCGGCACGCGGTCATCTGGCCGCGGCAACCTATCTGCAGATGAGTCTCAAACCGGATATTTATCACATTGTGGGGCACACGGAAGCCCACCATGCTGCCACGGCGGAAGATGTCATTGAAGCCAGTAAGATCGTCAGACGTTCCATCTCCAACGCCCTGGGCGCACCGGATATGACCACCTCACCGGTGGTGAAAACCCGGAAGGATTTCCTGGTCAAAGAAACCCGGTTTCTGTTGAAAAAGATCCAGTCTCTCGGACCGGATGATGTGGTCGATCCATTATCCGACCCCGCAACACTCGCAAAAGCTGTTACCAGAGGGTTGTTGGATGCTCCCCAATTAAAGAACAATCCCTACGGATTGGGACGGGTTCGGACCCGTATCATCACAGGCGCCTGTGTGGAAGTGGATGAAACGGGCGAACCGGTCTCAAAGCATGAGAAGGCAAATTTGCAACTACTGGAAGAAATGAAAGGAAATTGACCATGAAAAAAGCGGAGAAATTTACCGTTCTGGGCGCCGGACATGGTGGAAAATCCATGGCCGCCCATCTTGCCTTGATGGGTGCAGATGTGGCCGTGTGGAATCGCACATTTGAACACATCGCTGTGGTGAAGAAACGTAAAGGCATTGAACTGGAAAGTGTTGAGGGAGGTATCCACGGTTTTGGACCGATCAGTCTGGTCACATCGGATATCAAGGAAGCCATTGACCATGCCCAGGTGATCATGGTTGTGCTGCCATCTTCCGCGCACGCCGATATCGCCCGGCTTACAGCCCCGCATTTGAAGGATGGTCAGATCGTCATCCTGCATCCCGGACGCACCCTGGGCGCGGTGGAATATGCCAAGGTCATTCGGGATAACGGCTGCAAGGCGGATGTGACCGTAGCCGAAGCCGAAACCTTCATTTATGCCAGCCGCTCTGATGGACCCGCACAGGCACGGATATTCCGCATCAAAGAAGCCGTACCGCTCGCCGCCCTGCCCTCCAACCGGACCGAAATGGTCCTCCAGGCGATCGAGGATGCCTACCCGCAGTTTATTGATGGCGTAGATGTTCTGAATACCGGCATGAACAATATGGGCGCCATTTTCCACCCCGCGCTAACGCTGCTCAATGCCGGCTGGATCGAACACACCCACGGTGATTACCAGTTCTATATCGACGGGGTAACCCCGTCGGTTGCCCGCATGCTGGAAGTGTTGGACCGCGAACGCGTTACCGTGGCTTCCTCCATCGGTATCCGCGCACGTACCGCCCTCGAATGGTTGGAGCTTGCCTACGATACAACCGGAGAAGACCTGCATGAAGCCATCCATAACCAACCCGGCTATTACGGCATCAAAGCACCCATGACACTGAATCACAGATATATCTTTGAGGATGTTCCCATGAGCCTGGTCCCGATCGCTTCATTGGGAAAACGTTACGGGGTGAGTGTGCGCGGCATGGAAAGCATCATCCGTATAGGAAGCATCATCCACCGAACGGATTACTGGCGGCGCGGCCGCACGGTCGAACGTCTCGGATTGGATAACTGGAGTGTCAGTGAACTGACCCGGTTTGTGCAGGAAGGCGTCATCGAGTAAACCGGTTTTTCTATTGATTTCTTTCCGAAGGAGTCTGATGACATTTACAAAAGAGCGGCAAAGCCGTGATATGGAAAGCGAGAACTAAATAATGTGTGGAATTGCTGGAGTGTTTAACAGACAGGATCCTGAGGCTGTGGACAGGATGCTGGAAAAGATACACCACCGCGGCCCCGACGGCCGGGGAATAAAAAACCTGCCCCACAGCACACTCGGCCATACCCGCCTGGCCATCATTGATGTTGAAGGCGGAAACCAGCCCATGGGATTTGAAGATACCTGGGTGGCATTCAATGGGGAAATTTACAACTTCAGGGAACTGGCTGACGAGCATTTGTCCGATGTATCCCTGAAGACCCGCAGCGATACGGAAGTTTTGGTACGCATGTACCAGAAGATGGGACCACGGTGTGTGGAATACTTCCGTGGAATGTTTGCCTTTGCCATTATTCAGGGGGATGAATACTTCCTGGCCCGTGATCCATTGGGCATCAAACCATTGTATTGCTGCGAGACCGGTGAAGATTTTTATTTCGCCTCCGAGATCAAAGCCCTTTCCGAGGTATGCGACAACATCAGGGAATTTCCAGCCGGGTACTGGTACCACTCGAAACAGGGCTGGCATTCATTTTATGAACTGGACACCCGGATACAAGAATTCCCGGATGAAAACGCCGCTATTGAGAACATACAGAGTGTGTTAACTGAAGCTGTCAGATTGCGCATGATCGCGGACGTCCCGGTCGGGATCAGCCTGAGCGGTGGATTGGATAGCAGCATTATTTCACTGCTGGCCAGCCGTGAAACCCAAAACCTGCATTCATTTGCGGTCGGGATGGAAGGCAGTGAAGACCTCGCCGCTGCCCGCAAGATGGCGGAAATCCTGGGGACCCGTCACCACGAACGGGTCTATACTGAATCGGAAATGCTGGGAATACTGCCGAAAGTCATATACCACCTGGAATCATTTGATCCAGCGCTTGTACGTTCGGCAATTCCCAATTATTTCCTGGCGGAAATGGCTTCCAAAACTGTCAAGGTGATCCTGACCGGTGAAGGCGCGGATGAGATTTTTGCCGGTTACGATTACATGCGAACATATGATGAGCCTGAGAAGCTTCAAAAAGAAATGTTCAACATTACCTCCGCGCTGCACAACACAAACCTCCAACGGGCTGACCGGATCGCCATGGCTTTCAGCCTGGAAGCCCGAGTGCCCTTCCTGGATACGCAGTCGGTTGAATTGGGGCTCAGCCTGCCTCCGGAATGGAAAGCTCACAGCGACCGGCAGGCCAAACACCTCCTGCGCCAGGCATTCAAGGATGACCTCCCCGAAGAGATTGTGAACCGCCCGAAACAAAAGTTTTCCAAGGGAGCCGGTTCTTCTGATGTCATCTCCAGCCTTGTGGATTCAAAGATCACCAAAGCGGAACTGGATTCAGAACGTGCCCGTTTGATGTATGACTGGAACTACCGGCTGCAAAACCGGGAAGCGCTCTATTATTACCGGATCCTTTCACGCTTTTATAAAGACCACTGGATCTTTCCCACAATCGGTCAGAGTCGCAGTCTATGACCAATCACAAATGGATTGGGATACAGGTTACTTAACTCAATTAGTAGTCTTTTGATCAGCCGTCGACTCACCTGTTTTTTTCTTGTGTAATGGAATTGCACGGCGGCTGAATAGGAGGAGAAATGGCAAGAATAGCTGGAATCGCAGGCATGACCACACCGGAGGAAGACAGCCTGGTCACGGTGATGATGGATAAAGCAGCCCACAGGGGAGCCCGGCACCGGAAATCTATCAATCTGCCGGGTATCATCATGCAAGCCGGTTGGAATGATGTGGAATCCAAACCGGTTCCGCAAACACTGGTCCAGCAGGCAGTTTGGGACGGGATCAATACTCCCATTCCTTCAGCTACCAGTTTGACCGCTCAAAAAACACCTTTTGCACTGGCCGCCATGACGGCAGATGGTTTATTGCTTGCCCGGGACCGGGTTGGTGTAAAACCACTTTATTATGGACCCTGTTCCGTGGGGCTGGCTTTTGCTTCCGAGGTGAAATCGTTATTACCGGTCACCCGGCTGGTCCACGAGCTTCCACCGGGCAAAATGCTTCTGGCCGGCCGGACAATCAACATCCATTACGAACCGGCTTTTCAATCTTTACCACATGAAGATGCGGAAACCGTCGCAACCGGTCTCCGCCTGCGACTGGAGCAGGCCATCGCCCGCCGGGTACAGCAGGAAGAAATGGGAAGCTGGCTCTCGGGTGGATTGGATTCGTCAGCTATCGCTGCACTTGCCAGACCTTATGTACAAAAACTGCATTCATTTGTCAGCGGTGTTGATGGTGCGGATGACCTGATCTACGGACGCCAGATGGCAGAATACTTGGGAACAGATCACCACGAAATAAAAGTTGCATTGACAGATATGCTGGATGCCCTGCCCCATGTCATCTATCATCTCGAATCCTTTGACGCCCTACTGGTACGTTCTTCCGTAACCAATTTTCTGACAGCTAAAGTCGCCTCGGATTATGTTGAATCCATCTTTTCAGGGGAAGGCGGCGATGAGTTGTTTGCCGGATATGATTACATCAAATCATTACCCGCAGAACAGATTCCCGGAGAATTGATCGATATCATCAACCGCCTGCACAATACGGCGTTGCAACGGGTGGATCGCTGTTCGCAGGCACATGGCATCACAGCCTTTGTTCCGTTTCTTGACCCCGATGTTCTGGATTACGCCCTGGCCATTCCAGCCCGGCTCAAACTGTTTCAGGACGTGCAACCCCCGGTGGAAAAATGGATCCTTCGGAAAGCGGTTGAAGACATCCTTCCCATGTCAGTATTATGGCGGCCAAAATCAAAGTTCTGGCAGGGAGCCGGTGTCGTCGACCTGATGGAACAACACGCGGAACAGAGCATCAGTGATGCTGATTTCAAACGGGAACGCAACCTTCCCAACGGTTGGAAATTGAATTCCAAAGAAGAGTTGATGTATTTCCGCATCTTTCGGGATCATTTCGGCGAATTGGAAAACCTGGATTGGATGGGCCGGACCAAAGGCGCGCCGGTCGCCTGACCGATATTCCCCGGATATTACAGTCTCATGTATAGTTAATAACAGGTCAGCCAGCAGTAATACCTGTGTCTATGATGATGGTTGTACCTCATTAATGCTACCGGAGTCTGTCATGGAATCCTTTGATGTTTATGCCTGGGTCATTCTGCCAATCCTTGTCTTTTTTGCCCGGGTGGCCGATGTTACCCTCGGAACGCTGCGTATTGTTTTCACCTCACGTGGAAAGCGGCATCTGGCTCCGGTGCTCGGTTTTGTCGAAGTGTTCATCTGGATCGTGGTTGTCAGCCAGATCGTGGCCAATATGCACAGTGTTACAGCCTTCATCGGATATGCCGGTGGATTTGCCATGGGGACTTACATCGGGTTGAAGATCGAAGAAAAACTGGCCTTTGGCACGCTGATTCTGCGGATTATTTTGCCGCAGGGTGGCGAACAACTGGCTCATGACTTGCGGGCTGCCGGCTTTGGAGTCACCATCGTCAACGGTGAAGGCGCCAGCGGACCGGTCAAATTGTTGTATTCGGTCATCAAACGCAAAGAATTAAAGCACATCACGGAAATCATCCACCAACACAATCCAAAGACATTCTTTTCTGTTGAAGAAGTCAGCTCGGCGGAAAGCGGTGTTTTTACCAGCGACTACATGGCCGGTAGGCGTCCACACAGAAAATAGGGAAAACAAACGCCAGGGTGAAAGTAATGCACTCTGGCGTTTGTATTAATGGTGATCCATTAATGATTAATCAAGTTAGCGATAAATATCGTGAGGCAGCCTCCCGCTGGACAGGTTTTTCCATCTGGGATTTCCTCCCTTTCAATCAGGCGGTTTTATTTAAATAATCCGGAAATAAAAGCCAGGATCGAACCAACCACGCCAAAGTCCGGATCGCCAAAACAACTATCCGGTATCCCGATGGCTGTAACCGCGCGCAGCGAAGTGCCTGCCAGCAGGGTAAAGATCAAACCGCACAGGAAACCTCCCAGTACAGCCCCCTTCCATCCCCCGGTCGCGTTCCCGAAAACACCGGATGTGCCGCCAACAAAGAAATGGACGATCATGGACGGCAGTATGACCCCACCCAGGAAGCCAATTGACATCCCGGTTGGCAAGGCAGCGATCTGTAACCCCATGGCGACCAGGCCACCAACGACCGAGGACAGATAACCGACCAGAACAGCATTCTGCCCGTGGGGAAAAACCACCGGACAATCCAGGGCGGGAATCGCATCCGGAACGATCTTTTCAGCAAATCCCCGGAAAGCCGGCACAATTTCCGTCACGATCATCCGAACGCCAAGCAGAATCACCCAGACCCCACCGGCGAAGGTCAACCCGAAAATGATGGCATTCAACCACCAGGTATCCGCATTGTTGAAATCAGCGCCGATCGCCTCCGGACCTGCCGCGATCCAGGCTGCCAGGGCCGACACAAGATAGATCAGCACCATGACCGAACCCATGGCGATCAATGGTTCACGCAGGAAACCGATCCATTTCGGAAAGTGGATCTTCTCCGTAGAATCTTCCGGATTGCCAACTTTTCCTCCCAACCAGCCTGCCAGTACATACGTGGTCGTCCCGAAATAGCCCATCACAAAATCCCTTGATCCAATTACCTTCTGCATATACGGGGCGGATAGCCACGGGAAGAAAACCATCATAAAGCCAACGATCATCGAAGACACGAGGATCAATACAATCTGTGAACTTTCCCGAAAAATGGTCAATCCGAGCATCCCGGTAACCAGTGTGGAAGCAAACAGGGTGTGATGCCCGGTAAGGAATACATATTTCATACGGGTAAAACGTGCCAGTATTAAATTTATAAGGAATGCCAGGAAGAATACGATGGAGATCTGGGTTCCGTAAACTTTCTGAGCCTGGGCTGTGAACACTTCATTGACCGGCAGAGTTCCCCTTAAACCGAAACCCTGTTGCATCAAAATTCCCAGGGGAAGAATGGCACTGCTAACTATTCCGGCACCGCCGCTTAAGATCAGGAAACCGACGATGGTTTTTCCGGTTCCGGAAATCACATCTTCCACCGGTTTCTTCATGAACAACAATCCGGTCATGGCGATCAAACCGACCAGGAGTGCCGGTTTGCTCATAACCTGGACAAAGATATCCAAAATGACCTTTAGGAAGTCCATCATCATAAAACCTCCCGGAAAGGTTTATTTTGAAGCGCGAATTTCCTTATATACGGGTACCAGTACAGCTTCAATTTCTTTTTCATCAAACAGATTGTGAACTTCAATCACCGTAACATCCTGTGCTTCTTTCAACCGGGGGCCAAATTCAGTGGACGTTACAAACAGGTCCGGTTTTATGGCTTTTGCTGTGCTGATGTCACCGACCTCCACAGAAAATTCCCGCTCATCGAATCCGTTTCGCTTGAGAACGCGTTCGACACCCATTTTTACCAGAAGCCCGCTACCAAGGCCCATGCCGCAAATTGCTGCAATCCTTATCACATTGTCATCTCCTTTCAAGAAGATCCATCGATTTTGTTATCTGGCCAGCATACCAAGAATCAGGGCAATCAAAGCCAGGCCCAGGGCGATCCAACCATTGCGGTCTCGACGGGTTTCATCATCCATGGACACTGCCTCCTCTCGTAGACCAAATAAATCCACAGGGAACCATTAAAATTTCTGAATTATATTGAGAAATGAATACCGGCAAACGCGATGGGTCCATTCACGAATACCACAATAATAATAGACGATTTTTCAATTTCGGGAAACTTCTTCGCATAAATCTCTTAAGAATTGCGAAGGTTTTCTGATCATTGGGGATTTGCCTCCCCGGGTGCACATGGATCATCTATCTGTGTCCGGTACGGATGAGTAGAATACAGCCAGCAGCTCTTCCGGCGTGTTGCACTGCTTCAATTCCTGAATGTTGGCCAGGTTTCCCAGCACAAAAGCAAGATCTGCCAGACCCTGGATATGTTGCTGCGAGTCCACGGCGGCCAGAGCCACAAGCAGCCAGACAGGATCATTCTGGGCGTTTCCGAACTCAACAGGTGTTTTCAGTTTAACCAGGGCCATGCTGGGTTTGATCACACCATCTTCCGGATAGGCATGAGGCAGCGCGATACCGGGAGCCACCACAATATACGGCCCGAATTCCCGGGTAACCCGGATCATGGCAGCGGTGAAACGTTCTTCCGTCGCGCCGTCCTTATATAACAATTGGCCGCAAGCCTCAATTGCTTTTTGCCAGTTCTCTGCTTCCACATCCACGGCAACCAGAGATGGGCGTAATAATTCTGACAGCTTCATTGAATCATACCTGTAAGGTCAACCCTTCATTAGAATATCAAATGCTTCATCCGGTGAAACAGCCTGCATGAGCGCATTTCTCCGGCCGGGATCAAACAACACTTCGGCGATATCGCGGAGTGCATCAACATGTTGTCTCGTATCCAGTGCCGCTATGGCGATAAGAAGACGTACCGGATCATTCTCTGCGCTGCCGAAACGGACCGGCGGTTTCAATGTTACCAGAGCCAGTGCCGGTTTAATAACCCCTTCAGAAGGAAGTGCATGGGCGACAGCAATTCCCGGTGCCACCACAATATATGGTCCCAGTTGGCGCGCAGTATTGACCATAGCCTGCCCGTATGATTCCTCTACCATGCCGGTAGAGAAAAGCAAACGTCCCGCCATCAGAACGGCATCCGCCCAATTTTCAGCCGTGTAATTCACCCGGATTCGTTCAACCGGAAGATAGTGATCCAGACCGGGGGAATTCGGCATTTGCGTTATTGGTCTGGTCGGCATTTCCGAACTGGCAGGTCGTGATACGCCATAACTGGAACGACCGAGGAGTGAATAAAACGGTTCATTCTGTGCCCGCCTGACGGTGGTCTTCAGTTTGAATTTATCCGGTCTGAACCATGTCAGACCAGTTTCGATCCTGGTCCCGGTTTCATCAAACAATTCGGATTCGGAAAGTAAAACAGAATCCCCGGTCATCAAGCCAAGAAGTCCGGCGATCATTGAATTCGCCCTTGCCACAGATATGGTATTCACAGTCCAACCCAGGGTAATACCGTAGCGGCGTTCAACGGTTTCCACCATTCCAAGGTATTCAAAATCTTCTTTTATTAATCCGCCAAACCTGGAGGCTGGGAAGAAGGATTCATGAACCACCACGGGTTCATCCTGTATACGGCGCAGCCGCTTGAGGTAAAACACCGCTTCAGCAGGGGCAATCTGAAGGATACGCGCTTCCCGTTCCGGAACCGGCATGATCCGTTTTTCCAGAATCTCAGTTGTGAAGGGTACACCTGATAATAAAAGGTCCTGGTACACACTCAAGCGCCCCGCATAGGGCTGTTCATTTACCGGTTGGCCGACAAATGTACCCTTGCCATGGATCTGTAAAACCAGACCGCGTTCGATCAGCAGGGATATTGCCTTGCGGAGGGATCCCCGGCTGACCCCGATCGATTCGGCCAGTTCGACTTCACCGGGGAGTTTTTCGTCCGGTTTCAGTTCGCCGGAATTGATACGCGCCTCAATCCAGGCAGCGAGTTGGCTGTATAAAGGCTGACTGCTTGTCCGGTCAATTTTGAATTCCATTCAGCACCTTCCTTTCAAGAGGTACATAAAGGAACATAATAAAAGTAGCATTGTGATACGAAAAAGTCAACTTCTTTTCGAATAAAAGGACAAATTGCAGCCACTTACTTCTGGAATAACCTGTTGAAGCCCTATTAATGCTATTATCTTTTCATGGAAAAACCATTTCTGATTGTCATGGCCGGGCTCCCCGGTTCCGGGAAGACCACCCTTGCCAATAAACTGGCAGAAACCGTCCCGGCTGTGATCATTAACAAGGACGTGGTTCGCGCGGCATTTTTTCCTCCACGGGAAATTGATTTTTCAGCGGCACAGGATGACCTTGTCATGTCGATGATCTATCAGGCCGCTGCATACCTGGTCAACAAAGGCCGATCCGTGATCATTGATGGACAAGCCTACGCGCTTCAATTGCAGCGGCTGGATCTCAAAAAAACCGCCTATGCCGCCGGTGCAGACCTGAGGATCATTCTCTGTTCCGCACCGGATGAGATCGTAAAAGAACGCCTCCAAAAGGATGTCATTTCAAACATCCCGGCCGACGAACGTGATTTCGATCTGTTCCTTCAACAGAAAGCGGTTTTCGAACCAATTGAGGAACCGCATCTGGCCGTCAATACCGATGCGCCGCTGGAGGAGTTATCCCGTCTGGTGATGGATTGGCTGGATATCAATCCATAGCTATACGCACTTCTTTAACCTTATACTCCCCATTCCATTTTCACACCGGCGCTCCTACAATTACAACAGAATGCGCCAGATACCTTTATTCCCATTAAACACCGTCTTATTTCCCGGGACTCCTTTGCATTTGCACATCTTTGAGGAAAGATATAAGATCATGATCCGTCATTGCCTCGACCATGACGGTCTGATGGGCATCGTATTGATCCGCCAGGGGCTGGAAGCTCTGGGTCCCCTTCCGGAACCTCACCGTACGGGAATGTTGGCGCGGATCATTGAATATGAAACCCTGCCATCCGGACGGATGAACATAACGGTTCTTGGTACCGACCGTTTCAAATTAATGGGGATTGACGGGGACACGCAACCATTCCTTATCGGTGTGGTTGAAACCAGCCCCTTCGAATTACCCAATCTCATCCAGGTCCACCGCCAGGCGCGTCATCTCGCCCATGAGATCCTGACCTACCTGACAGAACTCAGCCGGGTAAACCCCGATGATATGGGTCTCTCAGGGTTCTCGCCACCGGATGATCCCATGAATCTGGTGTTTGTGGCCGCGTCATTACTGCAAATTCCCCCGGCGGAAAAACAGCCCATCCTTGAAGCTGGTACGATCTTTGAAATGATGGATATAGTGGAACGCCTGTACCGGCGGGAAAACGGGTTGATGCGTACCATCAGCGCCACCGGAGAATTGCCGGCAAGAAGGGCAGCCTGGTTGAATTGACGATCAGGATTTAACCTCAGGCTTCGAGAGCCTGGAGCAACCCGTAATTGCAAAAACAGGGTCTGAAGGTACTCAACCCCTGCCTGTTTTATGATCTCATCCGGTCAGATGAAACCGGTTTCTGATTTTAGTCCTCCAGGAATTTTTCAGAATCGATCCACAAATACCGTTCCAATGGAATATCAATCGGCGAACCGACATAGCCCTTCAAATAAGGTTTGACCAGTACATATGACCGGCTGTGTGTCCAGAAGACAGCCGGCGCATCGTTGACGATGATCTCCTCTGCCTTTTGGTACATCTCGATGCGCTTATTTACGTCCTCTTCAACCCGGGCATTTTCCAGAAGTTCATCCAATTCCGGGTTTGAATAATTACTGCGGTTCATTTCGGCATCGGTATGAAAGAGAACATCCGCGAAGTTCTCCGGGTCGGGATAGTCGGCGCACCATCCTCCATTGATCAACTGCCCGTGTTTTCCGGAGTCAACGACATCCTGATAGTATTCCGGATCGATATTCTGGATGGTGATCTTTATCCCCAGATTCTCTTCCCACATTTGCACAATGGCAGCCGTGCCTTCCGAAACTGAACTTCCATAATTGGAACGGGAGTAGATAACCTCCGGGAATTCCCCTTCTCCATACTTTGAATCCTGAATCAACTGTCGGGCTTTTTCCGGATCATATTCCAGTCCTTTGAAATCCCTGTCATAGCCGGGCATCGCCGGCGGGTACAATCCTCTGGCCGGGATTGCCCCACCCTCTGCGATCACCTTGACATACTGGTCCTTGTCAACGGACATTGCAAATGCCTGCCTGACTTTCAGGTCATCGAATGGCGGCTGGGTGACATCCATTGTGATATAGCTGGTGCACATGTTCAGATTGCTCTGAAGTTCGTCATGCATGGGTTCTGATGGGTCGGTAAACCGGACCAGATCGCTGTATGAGACCCCGGTCAAATCCGTTACACCCAATTCGTATAACTGCTGGCTGGTTCCCTGATACATGGTCAAAAGGATCGCCTTGATCTTGGGTTTTTCACCATAGAACGAGTCGAATCGTTCGTACCAGATTTCGGTTTGACTTTCCCAGCGGGACAGGCGGAAAGGCCCTGTTCCGTTGGGTGTCAGGTACCATTTCTTCCCCTTTTCCACATTCTCGCGGTCAACAATATAACTGGTTGGATAGGTTAGTTTCAAAAGAAAATAGGGCACCGGTTTTTCGAGTGTGACCTCAAGGGTGTGCTCGTCTATGATCATGAGGCCACTGATACTTTCAGCCGTACCCTCGTGCCGTTCCTTCATACCCCTAATGTCACCCAGGTATGTCATAACTGTATCCGAATCGGTTTCCGGTGCGGCAGCCCGATCCCACGAATAGACCACATCTTCCGCCGTTACCGGCCGCATGTTATGGAAAACCGCTTCCGGCTGCAAATGGAACGTATAGACAAGGCCATCGTCAGATACATCCCAACTCTTCGCGAGGTCGGGTTTCAATTTCAGATTGACATCATACGTGACCAGTCCGGAGAAGACCAGGTCAAAACCACCGGATCCACGGGTGGTTGCCGGATCATTCTCCCTGGGGTTGTCGGATTCACTCGAATCCATGATCAGGATCTCATCCCGTGCAAACCCGCTGACAGTCGGGGGTATGACTTCCAGAGACGTGTTGATATCGTCAATTTCTTCCTGGAAGTATTCGAAAACATCTCGGGTTGAGAAGAGCAGCAGGCTGGTGACCGTGGTATACCCGCGAACGGTAACAATACTGACTTTAAGGACTGAAGGATCATCCGGTAGACGACCTTCGGACACAGTCAGCCATGCCCTTGAACCGTCGTCCATTTCAATCGCTTCATCCTCCACGAAATTCACACCAACCAGCTCTTCGAGTTCATTCTCCCGTATCCGGTGGGCAATATCTTCCAGTGTTTTGCCACCACCCAGACCGGAGGAAAACAGGTGTCCGATTACTGCTTTGTTTTCAATACTGAGACTGAAGTGATAGGCTGCATTGGCTTTGGATGTATCGATCTTCGCATTGGATGGGATCCTCATCCGGATGCCAACATCGTTGTTTGTGTAATATCCTTCCTCCGTCGGTGGTGGGGTGAACAATGTGGCTGTCGGCAGTTGTGGATATTTCGTTGCCTCAGCCTGTAGACCATTGGCTTTAACCGGGGTGACGCTCAAAGCGGCCGTACCCAGGAATAGAAACACAATGGCAGAAATACCTGTATTCTTTTTGTTCTTTGAACGGATAACCAGGAATACAACCACTCCGGTGACCAGAACTCCTATCATAACCAGAATGACAGCCATGGAGCCGGGAGTACCTCCGGAGGATTGGACCGTTGGTACCGGTGTTACCGTGTTTTCTTGAGTCGCGCTGGATTCAACGCGGATAGCTGTAGCGGTGGGTACTGTTGTTGCCGTTGGCATCGGGGTTCGGGTGGGCAATGGCGTGTTTGTTGGATAGACTCTCTTAACCCCCACCACCGGCAGCATGGTGGGGACTTCGGTGGGCTCAGCGGTCGGTATTAACGCTTCCTGATACCATTCCGCTTCCGGCATATCGATTGATTCACGCCATTCCTTCTCGAAGCCTAGCAGGTCAAAACCGTACACTTCTTCGAGTGCTTCATCCAAAACAGTTCCCCTGGATAGCACCTTTAATAAACGGTTGATTTTATCTCTCCCATAAGTCTCGATGAGGTAATCGACCATATAGTACGACTGGCTGTACGACAGGCTGGCTTGTTCCGATTCTTCCGCGAAACTGGCTGACAGGACTCGGAAGGACAGGAGGTAATCATTCTCCTTTGCTTCTTCAAATGCACCCTGTGTTTCTTCATCCGGGTCTCCCTCGCCATAAACAGCCAATCCTTCCTCCAACCATGTGGGAGTCATCCAGAGACAGGTAAAGGTGTAATTCCCGGTAAGAACATGGGTCAACTCGTGGGCTTCCGTGCGCTTTGTCCAATCGACATTTTCACTGATACCGACCACCACCTTATTGTGGTCCGGGAACGCCATAGCCCCGGTCCAGGTAGGTTCATATAAGAGGGCGTCGCGCATATCCTTGCCGGTGGCGTACAAGTACAGATCAACCGTCCCTGAAGCCTCCATCCCGGTATCTTCTTTCAACCGTTCCATTGCCCCGGTTGCCGTCTCAAGGTATTCACGCGCTTTATCAGCCGAAATAGTGTAATAGTGCAGGCGGATACTCTGGTCTTCCAATTCCTTCCAGGGATGAATCCTGTCGATCCAGGTGACTGTCTGTTTCTCTGTGGTGACTGTTTCCCCGGCTTCATTGGTCACCCGCCATTGCCACCAGATCTGCGTACCGGGGGGCAACCCGCCGCTATCAAGCATATTCCATTCCCACGAAACCCGAAGGTTTTTGCCGGGTTTGAATTCCGGCACTGCCAGCGCCTGAACCTCGCTGCAGGTTCGTTCATCGGAACCATAAAGCAGCTCAACATCCGTCACGGTTTCTTTTCCGGTGATGGTTGTGGAGAAGACAGCTTTGTCTGGAAATGTCAGTTTGGTTGTGTTCTGGGAAAAGATTATGACCGGTTGTTCCTGAACCGGTGAAAATACAATGTACTGGATCATGGCTGCCATAAGCAGTAGAACTCGCATCGTTCCTCCGTTTTTTTGATTGATAGATAAATGGTTCTTGTGAGGAAACCTGTTGCACAATCCCCCGTACGTGTTTTCCTGCCTGCCTAACCATAATAGCAAATGTCCGGGAACGTCGCAAATAAAAAGAATTAAAAAAGCCCCGCCCTCCTGCATGGAAGGCGGGGCTCTATACTCGAAAAACTTATGCGGCAGCCATTTCTTTTAAGTATTTATCCTTATTGGCCGGACGCGCCGTCTTGCCGCTGCTGGTCTTAACGATCCATTTCTTCGGCACCAGGTAGACGTGGCGCAGTGCCACCGCCGAACCTTTGGTCACCGTTTTGCGGATCTCATTGGCAATCCGCTCTTTTTCGGCAGGATCTTCCACATCCACCTCCGAGATGATCACCACCTCTTCCGTGCCGCTCTCTTCATTGAATACACCAAAAGCCACCACCCGTCCTGGATGTACACCCTTCACTTCCATGGCCAGCTGTTCCAGGTCTGCCGGGTAAACGTTCTTGCCGCCAACGATGATCAGGTCCTTTTTCCGTCCGGTGACGTACAGCTCGCCATCTGTCAGGTAACCATAATCCCCGGTGAGATACCAGCCACCGTCCAGGAAGGCTTTCTTCGTCAGGTCATCGCGGTGATAGAAACCGCTGAGCATGCAATCTGACTGAATGGCCACCTCGCCGATCTTACGGTCGGGCATGGGTTTGCCTTCAGGGTCAAAGACAGCCACACGTGTATTGCGGATGGGCTTTCCACTGGACAACATCCGGAGCGCATCGCGCCCTTCCATTGCCGGGGCCGCTTCCCACTTCATCTGCACCGACTCGCGGTCCACCAGATCGACCACCACCGGCATACCGACACCCGACTGGGTGACAGCAAATGTGTTCTCGGCCATGGCATAACTGGTGACCAGTACATCCGGGTTCAGCCCGTAAGAAGCGAAGCGTTCTGCAAATTTTTCGTGCGCGCTGATCCGAACCGGTTCCGAGCAGTTGGTAATAGCCCGCCAGGTGGACAGGTCAACCCCTTCCAGGTCGCGTTCGCGAATTTTTTCGGCGCAGAAGACATAGGCAAAGTTGGGCAGCCAGCTCAGCGTGCCCTTATAGTGGCTGACGGATTGCAACAGACGGTAGGGTGCGCGTACCCAGTCAAAGGGTGACATGATCACCAGTTTGATCCCGTACAGGATAGGCATCAGATAACAGGCGATGAGTCCCATATCATGGTAGAGCGGCAGCCACGAGACAATCACGTCGTCCGGTGTAGCCTTCAGGCGATCCATATATGTATCAAGCTGGTTGAACACACTGCGGTGAGAGAGGGCAATGCCCTTCTGCAGACCGGTGGTGCCGGAGGAATGCTGCAACAGCGCAACCTCTTCGGGATCACGTTGCATGCCACCCAGCGTGGAGAAATCAGGTTCGACCGGAGTATCCTGCCCGGTAAGGATGACCGCGCGGACTGAATCGCCCTTATGCAGGGCGCTGCGAACTTCTTCTTCAAACTCGGGGAATGTGACGATGGCCGCCGGATTCGAGATGCCGACCAGCGATGCCAGGTCCGCCCGATAGCGCTCAGGGGAGAGCTTTTCCGTGAGATACGGCAGAATGGACGGGATAGCTCCGTGGAGTACCGCCCCGAAATACGCGTAGACCAGTTCGATGGAGTGCTGCATGATAAGGATGATAACCTCGCCGGGCTGGATGCCCCGGGTGCGGTACAGCTCCGTCCAGCCGGCAGCCCCGCGTAACAGCTCACGGTAGGTTACGGGGAGGTCATCCCTGCCGGCATGCTGAATGATCAGGCTGATCTGGTCCGGGTGGGAATCGAAATGGTCTTTCAGGGTGGTGGTGAAATTTCGCATACAGTCTCTTTCCGGTTGATTGATTAACGCGGGTAATGATACCGCATTTCAGGGAGGGGTGAAGTCCCCGTTGGCAGAGGCTGTCCGGTGGCTGAGCTCGTCGAAGCCCCAAGCCCATTGCCCTCGACAGGCTCGGGCAGCGAACTGATGGAA
>CAYRHB010000065.1:0-20909 GCA_964424035.1 uncultured Leptolinea sp. | reverse complement strand
ACATGTTTGTGGTTATCATCGGCGGCGGCCGGACAGGAATCCAGCTTGCCAAGACATTGATCCAGCAAAATCATTCGGTGCATGTGGTGGAAAACCGGGTGGAAATTCTTTCCATGATCCACAGGGAATTGCCCACCGAGTCAATTTTCCAGGGTGATCCCATTGATCCGATCGTTCTTGAACAGGCCGGTTTAAGAGAGGCTGATGTTCTGGCTGCCGTCACAACCCGTGATGAGGTCAACCTGGCTGTCTGTCACTTTGCCCGCCTGAAATATAACGTTCCCCGCACCATTGGCCGTGTGAACAACCCGCGAGATGCCTGGCTGTTTGATGATGTTTTCAGTGTTGATGTTGCGGTCAACCAGTCATCCATTATGGCACATGTGATTGAAGAAGAGATGTCGATGGGTGATATGATGACTCTGCTTAAATTGCGCCGCGGGAATTATTCACTGGTTTCCGAGAAGATCCCGGAAGGGGCGAGAGCGATTGGTATGATGCTGAAAGATGCCGACCTGCCGGAACATTGTGTTATCGCAGCCATTATCCGCAAAGGTGATGTAGTGGTTCCGAGAGGTATTTCGATCTTTGAAAAGGATGATGAGATACTGGCTGTAACCGATTCTGAAGGTGCCAGGCAGCTTTCTGATCTGTTTGAAGCCCCCCGTCCGCGCAATGGAGACGTGCCGTCCTGATCACCGTACATACGACGAACTTGACTGTCAGCCTTCCATCGATTACAATGCTACCTCTTATATTGAGCACAACCTGCTATCATTCGGGTTTGAAAGGGTAAAGAATGACCAAACGCACTTATCAGCCAAAAATTCGCCGCCGTGTTCGCGTGCACGGCTTTCGCGCCCGTATGGCCACATCGGATGGACGCGACGTTTTAAAACGCCGCCGTCTGAAAGGCCGCGCGAAATTGACGGTATCCATGAACAACCATGTGAAACGGATCCGCTGGTAGAGCGGACCTGGCATGCTTCATTGTTCATCCAGATGAACGGAAGCAGGAATAAACCGTGTTGAAGTTCAGGAAATAAGGTAAATGGGTGAAACGCAGGTTTCGCCTGACCCGGTCCAATGAGATCAAGCGGGTGCGGCGTGAAGGAAGATCGTATGCCCACCCGCTTATTGTGTTGGTTGTTCAGAAGCAATCTGACGACACAAAACGGATCGCGGTTATTACAGGAAGGTCAGTTGGAGGGGCAGTAGACCGGAACCGTGTCCGGCGGCGATTGAGAGCAATTTGTGACATGCATCTCCCCGTTTTGAAGACCGGTTTTGAAGCAATCTTGATCGCGCGCTCCCGGGCGGTTCAAGCCTCATTTCAGGAGTTATCTGAATCCGTGGAAAATGTTTTTGACCGGGCTGGATTGGTCCAAAAGTCCAATGAGTGAAAAACCGGAAGTGTTGCAAAGATATCATGACGAACCACGGGTTCGGGATATTCCATTAACAATTCATAATGTACCCCGCATTATCCTTCTGGGATTTATCCGCGGATATCAGGCTGTAATCAGTCCGGCGATGCCGTCTGATACCTGCCGATTCTATCCCTCTTGCTCCCATTACGGTTACCAGGCCATTTATAAATACGGTGTGATAAAAGGTTCGGTAATGGCTGTATGGCGAATAATGCGGTGTAATCCGTTCAACCCTGGCGGATATGATCCTGTTCCTTAGATTCAATTCGTTTTTGTAGAAAGTAAAAGTAAATGCACAAAAGCAAAATCCCCCTGATATTTTCCATTTTACTGCTGGCTGTTCTATTGACCGGCTGTACAGGCGCCATTCCATCGAGGAGCTGGCCTTCCAGCACTGTTGTGGATGACACGATCTATACGGCTGCACAGACCTTTGTTTACGCTGTGGATGCTGAAAGCGGGAAGGAAGATCCAGATAAGGGCGACATCGAAAAACTGCGTTTTCCGAAGGACGCGGAAAACGGGACTTCTTTTGGCAATGGCCCATTGCTGATTGATGACCAGTTGTATTTTGCAGACTATGGTTCGCATATCCGAACAGTCACCAAAAATTTGCGTACAGTGAACAAAATTGCGACTGATGCCAAAGGCCGTTTCCTCTCTACTCCGACCCTGTACCAGGATCTGATCCTCGCGTCCAATTCTGATGGCAAGCTCTACGCCTATGACATGGATTTGAATTTGAAATGGACTTTTACGAACGGGAACGGTATCTGGACAAAACCGGTTGTTTATAAAGATCTGATCTTAGTCTCATCTGTTGACAGGCATATCTTTGCGCTTAAAGAAAATGCAACAGCAGATGGCGCGGATGTTGTGTGGTCAAAAGAGGTTGGGGGATCGGTTTTCTACAGCCAGACCGTTGATGATGAAGGAAACCTGTACATTGGTACACTAAACAATGAGCTGTTTTCATTTGATGCCATGACAGGAACAGTAAACTGGCAGGTGCAAACCAAAGGAACAGTCTGGTCACCCGTAATAGTGAAGGATGGCAGGTTATTTGGCGGTGACCAATCGGGAAAAATCTTCTCTCTAGATGCGTCCGATGGCAGCCTTGTCTGGGAGTTCGATACCGCATCTCCGGTAATCGGATCTGTAGCTGTTCGGGAAAACAGCCTGTATGCCGGAACCGGAAATGGTGAAGCTCTCTGCCTGTCCATAGAAGACAAACCTGAGACCAGGCTTCTGTGGTCGCAGAATGTTGGTGGTAAACTTTATTCAACGCCGGTTTTCACAGACAAATATGTGGTTTTCGGCGTAATTGATGGTGATAAAACACTGGCCGCGTTCGCATTTAGCGGCGATACCGGTTGGACTTTTAAACCCTCCAAATAGAGGATATTATGTGGGATGCTTTCGTCGGTTTTATGATAAATATTCTGCTCTACATTTACAGCCTTGTCGGGCAGAATTTCGGGATTGCCATTATTCTATTCACACTCCTTGTTCGTCTGGTAACCCACCCGTTGACTGTTAAACAATTAAAAGGTTCAACAGCCATGGCTGATATGCAAAAAGATAAACGGTGGATTGAAGCACAGAAGAAATACAAGAATGACAAGGAAAAACTGGCTCAGGAACAGATGAAACTATACCAGGAGCTGGGTGTGAATCCGTTTGCCAGTTGTCTGCCTACCCTGATCCAGCTGCCGATCATCATCGGACTGTATCAGGCGGTGATCCAAACACTGGCGTCCACCCCGTTCGATGTGGTCCAGTTGACCAACAAGGTATACGCCGGGTTCTTGAACATCAGTCAGTTGTTTCCACTGAACAACCGTTTCCTTTGGATGGACTTGAGTAAACCGGATCTGTTATATATCCCGGGTATTTCATTTCCCATTCCCATCCTGGCGGTGCTAGTGGTTATAACCACGTATATTCAATCCAAATTGACAACTCCGCCATCCGCGAACCCGAATGACCAATCAGCCCAGATGACAGGGATGATGACGGTTTATATGCCGTTGATGATGGGTTACCTTGCCTTCACCCTGGCTTCCGGGTTGTCTTTGTATTTTGTGGCATCCAATGTTGTTGGTATTCTTCAGTATGCCGCGTTGGGAAAAGTTGACTGGAGAAATCTATTGCCGTCAAACAAGACTGCCAGCTCATAGGCAGATAATCAATGGGAGCGAACATGGGACAAGAGAAAACCACACTCGAAATCATCGCCCCAACGGTAGATGAAGCTGTTACCAGGGGATTGACCCAATTGGGGATTGGGCAGAACGCTGTAGATGTTGAAATTCTGGACTCTGGCAGCAAGGGAATCTTTGGATTGGGAGGACGCCAGGCCAGAGTACGGCTTGCGCTAAAGAATGGTCTCGCGGGTTCACCATCCATTGAGGATCCCACCCGGACGGACGAAAAGACTGGGGCGACCGAAGAAAAAGATTTAGATAACGAAGATCCTATTCTTAAAATCTCACGTGAGACAGTAAATGACCTGCTTGAAAAAATGAAAGTGACTGCCAGGGTTTCAGCCCGGTATATTGAACCGGTTGATCCCGGAGATGAAAAACAGGTGCAGGTGGATATTAATGGGGAAGACCTATCGATCTTGATCGGACGGCGTTCGGAAACATTGAATGCACTACAATATATTTCCAGCCTGATCGTCTCCAAAAAATTGGAAGAATGGGTGCCACTGGTGATCGATATCCAGGGATACCGGTCCCGCCGAACCCGCCAGCTTCAACAACTGGCGCGCCGCATGGCAGAACAGGCAGTTCACACCGGCCGCAGGCAGACACTTGAACCCATGCCTGCCAATGAACGCCGGATCATCCACATGGAGCTTTCTTCACACGAACAGGTCTTAACCGAAAGTACGGGCGAAGAACCCAATCGCAAAGTAACGATCGTTCTGAAGAAATAATCCTTATTTCATTGGAGGCAAAGGCATGAACCCTACTCCAGTTCCAGATACCAGCCATCGACCGCTTCGTGCGGTCGATATCATTATCAAAAAGCGCGATGGATTGACCCTTTCCGGTGAAGAGATCAAATACTTCATTCAGGCATACACCGCAGAAGAGATCCCGGATTACCAGGCATCCGCCCTGTGTATGGCCATCCTGTTGCGGGGAATGGACGACCAGGAAACAACCGACCTGACACTTGCCATGGCTCATTCCGGTGAAGTGCTGGATCTTGCGCCGGTGATTGGAAAAGCCGTGGATAAACATTCAACCGGCGGCGTTGGTGATAAAACCACGCTTGTCGTTGAACCGTTGGTGGCCGCGTGCGGGTTGAAGGTGGCGAAGATGTCAGGACGTGGATTGGGATTCAGCGGGGGCACACTGGATAAACTGGAATCCATCCCCGGATACAATGTCAATTTGACCCGGCAGGAATTCCTGGACCAGGTATCAAGAATCGGGATCGTTCTCTCCGGACAGAGCGCAGACCTGGCTCCGGCGGACGGAAAATTGTACGCCTTGCGCGATGTAACCGGGACGGTTCCTTCCATACCGTTGATCGCGTCTTCCATTATGAGTAAAAAGATCGCCGCCGGCGCGCATACAATCGTTCTGGATGTAAAAACCGGCAATGGCGCCTTCATGGAAAACCTGGATGATGCCAAAAAACTGGGAACTTTAATGGTTTCCATTGGCCATCTGTCAGGGAGGAAGGTGGTTGCCCTGCTTTCTGATATGAACCAACCCCTGGGTTTCGCTGTCGGGAACGCCCTTGAGGTGAAAGAAGCTGTCGAGACATTGCGCGGTGGAGGACCGGAGGATTTTCGTCTGCATTGTCTGGAAGCGGCAGCCCGGATGCTCTATGCCAGTGGGAAGTCAGGATCGCTTGAAGAAGCGGAAAAACTTGCCGGGGATACATTGATGTCCGGCAAAGCCCTGGAAAAGTTCCGGTTGCTGGTTCAGGCACAGGGTGGAGATGTGCGGGTCATTGATGATCTTGACCTGCTGCCAAAAGCGCCCTGTATTCAAACTGTCGTTGCGGAACATGGCGGATGGATCGCCGGGGTTCATGCCCGCACCTTTGGCGAGACGGTGATCCTGCTGGGCGGCGGTCGGGCAAAGAAATCCGATTCGATCGATCATTCAGTGGGCATGGTGGTACATGTCAAGGTGGGTGACAAGGTTGAAACCGGCCAGACACTGGTAACCATTCACGCGAAGACCGAAGCGGACGCATTGCTTGCCATCGACAACATCAAACCGGCTGTGACCCTGAGTGACAGGGCTATTGATCCATTGCCGTTGTTCTATGGTGTGATCGAATAACCGGGATGTCCATGAATATCGCGTCACGGGCTGAATACCGAAATCGCATAGAGCGGGTGGTTATTTATATTCATGAACATTTGGATGAACCGCTGGACCTGAAAACGGTCGCAGCCGAAAGCCATTTCTCACCTTATCACTTCCATCGTGTTTTTCAGGGTGCAATGAGCGAGACTCCACTGGAATATATTACGCGTTTAAGAGTGGAGCGGGCAGCGAATTACCTGATGAAGAACCATGAAATGAGCATCACCGAGATTGCATTGGCCTGCGGTTTTTCCTCATCATCGACATTCGCCCGGTCTTTTAAAAATTATTACGGGGTGACCGCGCGGGAATATTCAAAAGGACGCAACCTCCGCTCGCTGGCCGATGCCTGCAATTCTCAGGTTTGCACCATGGCAGTGGATAAACCAAAGCCGCAGTGGCAGGTTGAAATGAAAGAGATTCCTGCCCTGCATATTGCCTACCTGGCCAACCTGAAAGGATATTCCCTACCGGAAATATGTGATACCTGGATACGCCTTGACCGCTGGTCACAAGCCCATTCCGTGTACCGTGACGATACCATTATGCTGGGGATTTCCATGGATGATCCGGATATTACACCGGTGGAAAAATGCCGCTATCTGGCGGGGATCACCATTCCGCCGGAAATCACTAAAGACCGGCTGGTGGGAATCCTGGATATCCCGGCACAGACCTGCGCCGTGTTCCATGTGGATTGCCGGGCTGACCAGATCCAGGGGCATTACCAATCCATTTATAAAGACTGGCTGCCCGATAGCGGCCTGCAACCGGCGGACTTTCCCTGTTATGAAGTCTATTTAAAGACACCTGAACAATCTACCGGTGGCGAATACAGCCTGGATATCCACATTCCTGTAAAACCAATCTAATATCGCAAGATTTGCATAATTTATCCCAATTTCCGGTAAGACATCATCCTCTCCAATCGGTATCATGGTGGGTGCAAATTCATGATGGAGGGTTGAATGACCACAGCAAATAGTATTACCGTTACACAGCACCACCTGGTTTTTCGCGGGACGGCCAAAGAGATCGGGCGTCAACAGGGAGACATGATCAAGGATTTCCCGCAGGCGGTGGGATTCTTCAGATCCGGTCCGTTCCCCAAAACCAGCGCACCGGTGGATCGTTCTCTGAAACTGATGGAAACGCATTGCCCCGGACTGGTGGAAGAAATGACCGGGTTCTGCGAAGCCGCGGGATTTCCTCTGGAGAACCTTGTCTACCTTGCCATGACCCATATTGGTGGAAAACATTGCAGCCACTTTGCCGTTCTTCCACAGGCCACAGCGGACGGGCATATGTTGATCGGCCGGAATTATGATTTCAGTGAAAAAGTGGATGATCTGAAGCTGATCACCATGTTCCCGCAGGGAGCGAATGCCAGCCTGGGATTTCCAACCCTGTTTTTCGGGCGAAATGACGGTATCAACGAGCACGGTTTGTCCGTCACGATGTCAGCCGGTGGGAAACCGGTGGGGATCGAGCCCGGTATGCAGCCGCCCATACAGGATGGACTGCAATTCTGGGCACTGATTCGCGCACTGCTGGATACATGCAGCACAGTGAAAGAAGCGGAAGAATGTATCGCCGGTTTTCCCTGTGCCGGGAACCCGATCCTGATCCTCGCGGATAGGGCAGGGAATGCTTCACTGGTCGAGATCCATGGACCAGACAGGAAGATCATGCGGGCTGATGAGGAAAGACCGTTCCTTGCTGCAACCAACCATTACCAGTCGAATGAACTCAAAGGAATCGATCCTACGTGCATGCGGCATTCCTCGGTACGTCTGAATGCGATCAACCGGTTCCTGGAAGAGAACCGGGGGATGGTCACGATTGAAAAGTGCAAACAATTCCTGGGAACAGAATACCCTGACGGACCGGCCGCTCATTTCTATTCCGAATGGTTCGGAACATTACATTCCTGCGTATTTGATCTCACGGAATGCCTGGCCGAAGTGACCTTTGGATCACCGGTTGCAAGTCCCTGGTATCGTACCGGTTTCCATGAGCCACAGCCGGGAAAGTTTGATACGCTCCTCCCGGAGCGGCATACAACGCCGGATTTCTGGATGCCAACCGGAATATAAGCAAATATCAAGGCCTGTGGTGGGATCGCATCTGTTCCCACCGCAGGCCGGGTATGCAATTGGCTGGTCTATACCTATTCGAATAGATTAATAAAGGAAAAAAACTCTCTCGAGAGTTGAATGCCATCAGCCTGGGCGGAAAAACGGATAATGCGTTTATGGATAAGTGCCGTGGGGAAATAACGTCATGGTGGGATCCCCTAAGAGGCAGGGACAGGCATTCGACCACACCCTGCTTTTATCTCACCCTGACTTGTAATTACAGGACTTATTCCTTTAGGGAAGACCCTTCCATGGACGGGTCATATAGTTGAAATGTATTCTTCCGGAGTTTGGCGGAATACATGGCTTTATCAGCGCACTGCATCAATCTCGATGTTTCCGTGGCATGTACCGGGAACAGGCTGATGCCAACCGACACTGTGATGTGGGGAACAACTTTCTCCTTATCTACTTTGTGGCTGATATCCTCCACGATGCGGGCGGTGATCTGGCGGGCCTCTTCTTCATGCTGGATCTGTTCAAGGATGATCACAAATTCATCCCCGCCGAAACGGGCAACAGTATCGAGGTCCCTGATATGCGTTTTGAGCTGGTCAGAGACCTTCACCAGAAGGAGATCACCCACGGCATGCCCGTGGATGTCATTGATCTCTTTAAACCCATCCAGATCAATGAACAGGATGGCAACCAGCGTTCCGTTGCGCTGTGCCCGGTAGATTGCCTGGTCCAGGCGGTCAAAGAGCAGGTAGCGGTTGGGAAGAGAGGTCAGCACATCGTGGGTGGCCAGGAATTGCAGATCACTTTCGACCTGTTTGATTTCATTGATCTCACGGGTGATGCCAAACAAACCGAAAACCTCCCCCTTTTCATTGCGGAGCGGGTGCTTTGTAGTTGAGGTCCAATTTTTCGTTCCATCCTCCCGGTTGAAACACTCCACAACCCCGACCATTGGCTTTCCGGTTTCCATCACCCGCATTTCTTCCTGGCGTGTTCTTTCCCCGAATTCTTTCCCAAACATCTCTACATCGGTCAGACCAACCAGTTCTTCAGGATCACGCCGTTCCAGGGAATCAGCCAGGCGTTGACTGGCCCACATGATCCGGCATTGTCTGTCTTTGAAATAGATACTATCCGCCATATTGTCCATGATGGCCCTGAACAAAAGGAGGATATTATTAAATTCGTCCGGTCTGGACATGTTGGGAACGCTCTCATCCATGAAAACCTGCTTCTTTGAAGCACCAACTGTAGCTTATTTACTGCTCTCTGAATTTATCCGCTGTACAGAAGGAGGGAAGCAGTGAGCCAATGTCGATCCATACTAAATGGTTCCGGATCCAAGGTCGTCCTGACCAGAAAATGGTCTCCAAGACTGCCTGCTCCACCGGCTTCATCTGGTTCCTGGAAAGATGTTTTTTGCCACCCCTGTACTTCAAAAGGAATATATTGTGATATTGTCTCACATTTTTGTTAAAAACATGTGAATTTCCCTGTTACGACGGTCAAACAGTGGTGGGGAAAGGATTGGTCTGCGGGTTGTTGTGTAATTGCCGGTTGCTCTTATATGCCGGGTGTACCCGGTCAGGGTTTTGTTGACCAGCCCCTACTTCTGTGGCATAATCAGGTTCTCAAATGCTATGATGGAAAAGAGTACATCTGTCAGGCACGATCAGCGAACCCGGGATTGGTGAAAGCCGGGTGCGGGCATCAGATGGAAAATCCTTCCGGAGCAGCAAACTGAACGGTGGTTTTTACCCTCCAATTAAGCAAGCCGTCTTCGCCAGACGTTATCGAGGGCGCAGAGATGGACTTCGTCTCTGACCGAGCGCCGGCCAATGGCCGGAAGCAGGGTGGTACCGCGGGAATTCCTCCCGCCCCTGACACGGGCGGGAGTTTTTTATTTTCTGGAGGCCGGATGTTTAAAAATGTTACCCCCAAAGTAGACGTAGTGAAAATGGAAGAGTCCATCCTTCAAATGTGGAAGGAAAAGGATATTTTCCAGAAATCCGTGAAACAACGGGAAGGCGGACCCAAATATGTGTTCTACGAAGGACCTCCGACCGCCAACGGGCATCCCGGCGTTCACCATGTACTGGCCCGTTCATTCAAAGACATGTTCCCGCGATATAAGACCATGCGCGGCTACCACAGCATCCGCCGCGGCGGGTGGGATACTCACGGTTTGCCGGTTGAAATCGAAGTGGAAAAGAAGCTGGGTTTCACCAACAAACAGCAGATTGAAGAATACGGCATCGACAAATTCAATGAACTGTGCCGGGAGTCGGCTTTCTCGTACATTCAGGAATGGGAAAAGATGACCGACCGTATGGCTTACTGGGCGGATATGGAAACTGCCTATGTAACCTACAAGAACAGTTATATTGAATCCATCTGGTGGATCCTCAAAAATTTCTGGGAAAAAGATCTTCTCTACCAGGGATTTAAGGTCGTTCCCTATTGTCCACGTTGCGGGACACCCCTTTCCGACCATGAGGTCGCGCTAGGCTATGATGACGCGGAAGACCCTTCGGTATTTGTCCGCATGCGTCTGGTGGATGAACCCGACACATCCCTGTTGATCTGGACCACCACCCCGTGGACGCTGCCATCAAACGCGGCGGTCGCCGCGCATCCGGATGTAACCTACGTTGTTGTGGAACGCGCTCTGGACGACGGGACGAAAGAGAAGTTGATCCTGGCCGAAGCCCTGGTTGAAAAGGTTTTCGGCGAGGAAAAGGTCACTATTGTAAAGAAGATGACCGGCAGGGAACTGGAAGGGAAGAAATACACCCCGCTGTATAAATTCCTGCCGCTCGAAAAACCGGACCATTTTGTTGACCAGGCCGATTATGTCTCTACTGAAGATGGTACCGGTCTGGTACATACCGCTCCAGCCTATGGCGCGGAAGATATGATGCTGGGCAATGAAGTCGGTCTGCCGGTGATTCAGGCGGTTGGACCGGACGGGAAATTCCTGCCCGAGGTTAAACCCTGGGCCGGCGTTTTCATCAAGGATGCCGACCCGTCCATTATGGATGACCTGAAACAACGCGGATTACTCTTCCGTCGAGGAACCATCGTTCATACGTATCCATTCTGCTGGCGCTGCAAGACGCCACTCTTGTACTTTGCCCGCCCCACCTGGTATATCCGCACCAGCCGGTTAAAAGACCGCCTGGTCGGGTTAAATGACACCATTAACTGGTATCCAGGACACATCAAGAACGGCCGGTTTGGCAACTGGCTGGCCAATAACATTGACTGGGCGCTGGGCCGCGAACGCTACTGGGGAACCCCGCTCCCCGTCTGGCAATGCCAGGATTGCGGCAAACAGGAATGTATCGGTTCGGTGGAAGACCTGTCGAAGAAATCAGGTCGTGACCTGACCAACCTGGACCTTCACCGTCCGCATGTGGACAAGATCACCTACACGTGCCCGGATTGTCAGGGAACGATGCAGCGTGTGCCGGAATTGATCGATGTCTGGTTCGACTCCGGTTCAATGCCGTATGCCCAATGGCATTACCCGTTTGAGAATCAGGAAGAATTCAAAGAACAATTCCCGGCTGATTACATCTGTGAGGCGGTGGACCAGACCCGTGGTTGGTTCTATTCATTACATGCCATCAGCACCCTGTTGAATGATGATGTGTGCTTTAAGAATGTGATCTGCCTTGGCCTGATCCTCGATGGTGACGGCCAGAAGATGTCCAAATCGAAAGGCAATGTCGTCAGCCCGTGGGATATTCTGGATGTACACGGCGCGGACGCTTTCCGCTGGTATCTTTACACGGCAAGCCCGGCCGGGCAGGAACGGCGATTCTCGGCTGACCTGGTGGGTGAAGTCATCCGCTCGTTTACATTGACCCTGTGGAATACGTATTCCTTCTTCGTGAATTATGCCAACCTGGATGGTTGGACACCGGATAAGAACGCAAAAGTGGAATACAGTCCGCTGGATCTATGGCTGAGGTCTGCCCTGCATACACTGGTCCGGGATGTCACCACTGCTTATGAAAACTATGACAGTCTGGGCGCAACCCGTCCGGTTGAAGTCTTTGTGGACCAGTTGTCCAACTGGTACCTGCGCCGGTCACGCCGCCGTTTCTGGAAAACCGAATCGGATGGTGACAAACAGGCCGCATATGCCACGTTGTACGAAGCTCTGGTCACATTGAGCAAGCTGCTCGCGCCGGCCATGCCTTTCCTTGCCGAAGAGTTGTACCAGAACCTTGTCCGCTCCTTTGACCCAGCCGCGCCGGAATCCGTTCACCTGGCTGACTGGCCGGAAGTGGACCAGGCGGTTGTGGACGAAAAATTGAACCGTGAAATGGCGCTGGTGATGAAACTGGCCTCCCTTGGACACGCTGCCCGCAATAAAGCCAACCGGAAAGTTCGCCAACCGCTGGCAGAATGCGCGTTTTCACTGGGAAGTTCGGAAGAAGGCCGCATACTTTCACAGTATTCCGATATTCTCACCGATGAATTGAATGTCAAGAAGGTGCGTGCATTGAACGCGGCCGGTGAAGCGGTATCTTATTCCCTCAATCCCCTGCCCAAACAACTGGGCCAGAAATATGGCCCGAAATTCCCGGGCATCCGGCAGGCGGTTATGGCTCTGAATGCGGAAGAAGCTGCCCGGCAGCTTCTGGATGGAAAGAATGTGACCGTTTCCGCCGGTGGTGAAACCTTTGAATTGCTGCCGGAAGAAATTGAAGTCCGCGCGACTGCCCGTGAAGGGTATGCCGTCGCCAATGATGGTGCCACCCTGGCCGCACTGGTAACCGACCTGAATGAGGACCTTATCCTGGAAGGACTGGCGCGTGAGGTGGTTCGCCGTGTGCAGGATCTGCGCAAGACAGCCGGTCTGGAAATTTCTGACCGTATCAGGGTTAAATTTACTGCCACGCCGCAGCTCGCGAAAGCTTTTGATGCGTTCCGCGACTACATCTGCGCTGAAACCCTGACCGTGGATTTATCTTCGGGTGAAATGGAACCGGGTATGGCTATGGATATAGATACATTTGATGGTGAAACGTTAACTGTCGGATTAATGAAAGCCTGATCCTGCCTGTTTGAAATTGATAAGAACCGGCTCTATGTGTGAGCCGGTTCTATTTTTCTCGGTTTTTGTACCATTTTTTTTGAATGGACATGTCCGGTGAAAACTTAAAAAAATTCTTTAAATGGAAGGTTGCCTGTCGGATTATTAATAAATTCTCAAGTTCCGTGGTTTTCCCACGCGGTGGAGATAAGGTAAAATTTACCCGACGTTATGGGAGATTTTTCATTGAACAAGACAATAAAAAACTATCTATTTTTGGTGGGTATAGCGGGAATATTGACGGTATTCGATCAATGGAGCAAAGCGTACGTCCGGGATAGTCTTCCCATGGGATCCATCTGGTCTCCCTGGGAATGGCTTACCCCCTATGCCCGGATCGTTCACTGGCACAATACGGGGGTTGCTTTTGGCATGTTCCAGGGAATGGGAAATGTGTTTGCCGTTCTGGCTGCCATCGTCAGTGTCGTAATCATTTATTACTATCCGCGGGTGGCTGGCGATAGCTGGGTACTAAAATGGGCCATGTCGCTTCAACTGGCAGGGGCACTGGGTAATTTTATTGACCGGGTAACGATCGGTCATGTGACAGATTTTATTTCCATAGGCAATTTTCCAGTTTTCAATGTCGCAGATGCCAGTATTTCAGTCGGAGTTGTGATCCTTTTGATCTACGTCTGGTTTCAGGAGCGCAAGTTAAAAGAAAAAGAAAGGGAAGCTGAACCGGTAGAAACTAATAACCTCGAAACAGGCACTGCCGATGGCGCGATCCCGGGTGAAGAATAAAGTTTCATGAAATTAACCTCTGATGGATAAGAAGAGTATTCTCATTTTTCGCGAACCGGAATCCATGCGGCTGGATGTTTACCTGACAGACCAGTTTCCTCACTTGACGCGGTCCCGGATACAAAACCTTATCCGGGACGGGCATGTGCTGGTTAATGGAATGCCGCCGGTAAAGACGGGGATGATGCTTGACGATCGGGTGGAGATCGAAGTGATCGAACCCGAAATTGAACCTTCATCTGTAACTGCAGAGAATATTCCGCTTAATGTGGTTTTTGAGAATGCTGATCTGCTGATCATCAATAAACCTGCCGGTATGGTCGTCCACCCGGCTATAGGGCATGACAGTGGAACACTGGTCAATGCCGCCTTGTGGCATGACCCGGACCTGGAAGGGGTGGGGGGCGAAAAACGTCCGGGAGTCGTTCACCGCCTGGATAAGGATACATCCGGTTTGATCGTGATCGCCAAAAATGATTCGGCGCACCAATGGATGCAGGGGCAGTTCAGGGATCGAACCGTCAATAAAACTTATATCACCCTGGTGGACGGGCATCCTCGCACACCCAACGGACGTATCGAAGCCCCAATCGGACGGGACCCCTCTCACCGGCAGAAAATGGCGGTTACATCTGAGAGCCGCGGCAGACCATCCATCACTGAGTATTTCACCCGCGAAACGTTCCCCGGGCACACATTGCTTGAAATCCACCTGCTCACCGGACGCACGCACCAGATTCGGGTGCATATGGCGTTCATTGGCTGTCCGGTTGCCGGCGACACCGTGTATGGACGCAAGAAGGTGACTGTACCCATTTCACGGCAATTCCTTCATGCGGCACGGTTGGAAATTTGCCTGCCCGGAGAGAAGGAAATGCGGACATTTGAAGCACCCCTGCCGGATGAGTTGCAAACCTGCCTGGATGAATTACGCCATAAATAGACCGGAGTTGACCATGGATATTATTGATCTTCGAAGCGATACGGTAACATTCCCCACACCGGAAATGCGTGAAGCTATGGCCAGCGCGGAATTGGGTGATGATGTCTATGGTGAGGATCCGACTGTAAACCGTCTGCAGGAAATGGCCGCTGAACGGATGGGAAAGGAAGCCGGATTGTTTGTGACATCCGGCACTATGGGCAACCTGGTCGCTGTTTTAGCTCATTGCCCCAGGGGTGATGAAGCCATTATGGGGACAAAAGCCCATACCTTCCTGTATGAACAGGGTGGTGTGGCGGCTGTGGGAGGTGTCGTACCCCACACCATACCCAACCAACCGGATGGAACGTTGGACTTTGAGGATATCCGGTCTGCTATTCGTGGAGATAATGTCCATTTCCCTGTATCACGGGTTTTACTGCTGGAAAACACACAGAACCGCTGTGGCGGGGCTGTGCTGACCATGGACTATACCCGCCAGGTTGCAGAGCTTGTCCATGAGCATAATTTCCGCCTGCATCTTGATGGGGCGCGAATATTCAATGCGGCTGCCGCGCTGGGAGTGGATGCCAGAGAACTGGCAGCACCGGCGGATTCGATCACATTCTGTTTGAGCAAAGGCCTGTGTGCTCCTGTAGGTTCAATTCTTTGCGGCAACCGGGAGTTCATTCATACCGCGTTGCGGCTTCGTAAGCAGCTTGGAGGAGGTATGCGTCAGGCCGGTGTACTGGCTGCCGCCGGTATTATTGCATTAGAAAAGATGACGAAACGTCTGGGTGAAGACCATATCCGGGCGCGCAGGCTGGCAGAGGGACTGGCCAATACACCCGGGTTCTTCCTCGATTTCGGAATGCCGGCATCCAATATGGTGTTTGTTTCGATGAATGAATCCATAAAATTGACCGCCAGTGCTGCGGCGGAAATCCTTTCCAAACAGGGTATACTGGCAGGCTCGGTGGCTGAAAGGCGATTCCGCCTGGTAACCCACTATTGGATTGATGACAACGCGGTGGAGAAAACCCTCACGGCGTTTGCACAACTCCGGAAGGCATGATTGCTTTCCGTACTATAATTTTTATACGGTTTTCAAGGTTAATACCATAATATTCATATGAGGTGAACCGGATGAAAGAGTTCTTTACATTTGATGAGATTGAGCTTGCAGCAAAAGCTGTTCAGAAGAGACTTCATTACAAACCACGCGTCGGATTGATTTTAGGCTCCGGTCTGGGAGATATGGCTGATACGATAGAAAATCCGGATATCATCCCATTCAAAGATATCCCAAACTGGCCGGAAGCCACAGCCCCGGGTCATGTGGGACGGTTGGTTGTTGGCAAGCTGGAGAACCAGGAAGTGCTGGTGCTACAGGGACGGCTTCATTATTATGAAGGCTTCTCCATGGCTGAAGTGACATTACCGATCCGGGTAATGCAGCGGTTGGGAATAGAAATTCTGGTTTTGACCAATGCCGCAGGCGGAGTCAACCCCGATTTTTCAGCAGGCGATGTCATGTTGATCACCGACCATGTCGGGTTGGTGACCATGACAGGTTTGAATCCATTGCGTGGACCCAACCTGGATGAATTTGGTGTACGTTTCCCGGATGTCAGCCAGGTTTATGACCGCAAGTTGCAGGCACTGGCACGAAAAGCGGCGGTTGACTCGAATACCCCCCTGCAGGAAGGTGTGTATGTCAACCTCTCCGGTCCGTCATTTGAAACCCCGGCTGACCTGCGCTTCCTGCGGGCGATTGGAGCTGACGCGGTGGGTATGTCAACGGTTCCGGAAGCTATTGTGGCTGTCCACGGACACACCCGGGTTCTGGGTCTTTCCGGGATCAGCAACAAAGCCAGCCTGGATGGGAACACGATAACCTCCGGTGAAGAAGTCCTGGAAGCCGGAAAGGTACTGGTTCCAAAAATGGAACGGATCATCCGGGGATTCCTGCGAAATCTCGATTAAGATTTACCGGATTGGCATTATCCTTGCAAATTAGATAGAAACCCGGTACTCCGGGAAAGCCTTTTGCATTTAAAATAGGCGATTGGGATTGTCGTAATGGAATGATAGAAACTATTAGGTTCCTGACCAGATATGAGGTCTGGATTTATATTCTGGCGGGGGGCGTCGGGATGATCTACCTGCTGAAAGTCTTCCAGGCACTGGAAGACCGGAGGGCGGCAATTTTTGGTTTGGAACGTGAAAATGCCAACCGTCAACTCACATCAGCCGGATCGATCATGGGGCTTTTAATTCTCTTTGCCGCAGCCGAATTCGTGCTGGTTACATTTGTCTCTCCGTTCCTGCCGGAAGTGAAAGCACTGCCAACCCCAACACTTGATTTGCTGGCCACACCGACGATCACACTTCAACCTGATGCGGGTCTTGCCGGTGGTGGCAGCAAGACCGGAACCCCCGAACCGGCTGTATCCAATGGCTGCATTCCGGGTCAACTTGAGATCACAAACATCAAACCCGGTGAAGAGTTCAGCGATACGATACGTATCGAAGGGACCACTAATGTCCCTGGATTCGGATTCTACAAATATGAATACGGACAACCGGGAATGGACAACTGGGTGACAATTGCCGCTGGAAACGAGATCAAAATCGATGCCGAGATCGGTGCCTGGAATATTTCACAGTTGGCACAGGGTGATTATGAGCTGCGCCTTGTGGTGGTCAATCAGCAGAATGAAGCCATGCCGCCCTGTGTGGTTCCGATCAGGGTTGTTTCAAATTAATGAGGAGAAACGAGAATGCCAGAAGTTGAGATCCGACCTGCTGTTGTCAGCGATCTGCCATTATTGAGCAACCTGGACCATCATTACCAGACCAACAAGGTCTGGCAGATGGAGCGTTCAGTCAATGACGGGCAGGTGCGGGTTCAATTCCGTGAAATCACGCTTCCCCGGAATATTCGTGTGGAATATCCACATCAACCCAACCTTGTACACGGGAATCACAATTCGTATTCTGTAATCCTTGTCGCCCTTTTGAACAATACCCCGGTTGGCTATATCTCCATCTGGGAACAACTTGCGTCCAATGCAGCCTGGATCCGGGACCTGGTTGTACGGGAAAGGAACCGCCGGCAGGGGATCGGTTCAGCTTTGATCCTGGCAGGGCAGGAATGGGCTGCCCGAAACCGCTTAAAGCGGATGATCATCGAAATGCAGAGCAAGAATTTCCCTGCCATTCAGATGGCAAAAAAACTGGGCTTCAACTTTTGTGGATACAATGATAATTATTTCGAGAACCAGGACATTGCGATCCTGTTCTCACGCCCGATAAAGATTTTGAGCATTTAAGGGTTATGGAGACCTGGGTAACCGGATTACTCATCTTTTTCCGCACGACCAGCCAGATCCTATCGGCCGGTATAGCCATTACAGCATTTTCCCTGTTGTTGTATGGGCTCTCATTCAACCTGCGCGATCGGGTGGCGCGCATGTTCGCGTTGATTATGATCGGTGTAGCTGTGGTGTTCACCGGGCAGGCACTCGCCAGTACGTCGGTCGGCGTAGTGGAGGCGGAGTTCTGGCTTAAATTCTCGTGGGTGGGAATAACTGTCCTCCCGGCCATCTACCTCAACTTTTCGGACGCGATACTCGCGACCACCGGCCGTCCCAGCCGGTGGAGAAGAAAACTGGCCATACGAACCGCTTTTCTGGCTAGCCTGGTTTTTCTTGTCGCGCTTCCCCTTGGTTTTCTGGTGGGCGATTCAACATCTGAGGTGGTGAACGCACCACACCTTAGACCGACAATTTTTACCGGATTCCTGCTCCTTTACTATGGCATTGCCATGATAATGGCCTGGATCAACTTTGTCAGGTCATTTCTTCGAACAACCAATCCAACCAGCCGGCGCAGGATGGGATACCTTATTACCGGCGCACTGGCTCCGGCGCTGGGTTCCTTCCCTTTCCTGCTCTACAATTCACAGGTCGCCCTGGAGCATTCACTGGCATTTTGGACAGTATCGGCGTTCAGCAATCTGATTGCCGGGGGCTTGATCGTACTAATGGCATACGCGGTAGCCTTTTTTGGCGTCCCCTGGCCGGATCGGGTGGTCAAGAGCCGTCTGCTGAAATGGATCATTCGCGGTCCGGTCACTGCTATTATTACCCTCGCGTTAGTGACGGTGGTCCGCCGTGCATGGAATATTTTTGGTAATCCGTATTCGGGGATGGTTCCCTTTGTGATGGTTATATCCATTTTGCTCTGTGAATACATGGTGACATTATTCTCACCGGTTTGGGAAAGGGTTCTGTTCTACGGAAAAGACCGGAATGACCTTGAGTTTCTGAATAATTTGGAACGCAGCCTGGTTACCCGGAACGACCTGAGCCAGTTCCTGGAAATGATCCTCGCGGCAGTTCTGGACAGGTTGCAGGCTTCCGGAGCTTTTGTAGCGGCAATAAACGGAGACGGGTTTGAACTGGTAAAAACCATCGGCAAGATCGAATGGCTCGACAACGATTGGAATCAAAATGAACTGATATCCATGGTGAAAGAGCCGGAAGGGATCACTGAGGTTTTTCTCTGGAACCGGTCGCTAATTCTCCCGTTGTATAACCAACCCGGCGACAATGAAAGTGAGCTGCTAGGAATGATGGGTGTAGCCGGGATCAAGTCAGACCAGCTTGAGCCGGAACAACGGCAGAGCCTTGAACAACTGGCAGCGCGTGCCACAATCGCATTGCGTGACCGGTATATTCAACAGCAGATGTTCCGTTCTTTCCAATCCCTTGCACCGGATATCAGTTATCTTTCAGAACTCAGGGCAGCCGGCCGGTATGAACCTGAACACATTCTCGATATTCCCCATCCGGCTGATGAAGAAATGACCTCCTGGGTACGGGATGCCCTGACCCACTACTGGGGTGGACCCCGACTGACTGAAAGTCCATTATTGAATTTGACCATAGTCCGCAAGATGATCGACGCGTACGACGGCAATTATCCGAATGCCCTGCGTGCGTTATTAAAAAGTGCCATTGAGAAAGTACGGCCTGAAGGTGAAAGGCGGTTTACCGGCGAATGGATCCTGTATAACATCCTGGAGATGAAATTTCTCGAAGGGAAGAAGGTTCGTGAGATCGCAACCCGATTGTCCATGTCTGAGGCGGATCTGTACAGAAAACAAAAGGTAGCCCTGGAAGCTGTTGCCAGAGAAATCGCACAAATGGAAGAAGAAGCCCGGGAATCTCACACAATTTAAAACAAAAATGAACAAAACGATGGTGGTTTAAGTTATAATGATTTGATATTATTGGCTTTATTGTCTGCTGGAGGATGCTGTGGCGGGGAAAATTCAAACGAATTCCATGGAAATAGAACAAGAAGAGCTGGATGAAGGTTGGTGGGCTGCTGTCCTCGCGGATGAAGAAAGCTCATTGAGTGACAGTTCTGATCCATCCCAGGCTACCAGCCAATCAGAGGAATTGGTCCTGGTTGATTGGGACCGGGTAAAAGCTATTTTCGAGAATGATGAAATCATTGACCTTCAGGTCTATGGGTATAACCGGGGTGGTTTATTAGTCCAGGATCATGGTATTCAGGGTTTTGTCCCTGTATCACACCTGGTAGAAATGCCCTGCGGGATGGATGAAGAGGAGCGGAAGGTCACTCTCTCTGAATATATTGGCAAAACCCTCAGTTTAAAAGTAATCGAATGCGAGCCGTCCCTGGATAGGATCGTCCTCTCTGAACGCGCAGCCCAGGCAGGGGAAGGGCGCCGGAAGCAATTATTCAGCAGCCTGCAGATCGGCGATACCGTGAAAGGCAGGGTCACCAATGTGACCGAGTTTGGTGTATTCATCGATCTGGGCGGCGTTGAAGGTTTGATCCATGTATCTGAGCTTTCGTGGGGCAGGGTTCAACATCCGGGTGATATCCTTGGAATAGGTGATTGCGCCGAAGCCATGGTGCTGCAGATCAACGAAGAAACGTCACGGGTCGCATTGTCATACAAACGATTGCAATCCAACCCGTGGGAAGTTGTTGCTTCAGCCTACAATCCGGGTGACGAAGTGGATGCAACCATTACATCGATCACACGCTTTGGTGTGTTTGCCCGCCTGCATGAAGGAATCGAAGGATTGATCCATATTTCTTCCATACAACTGGATCAGCCCTATCAGTCACTGGACAGCCTGTTCTTCCCGGGTGATAAAATAAAGGTACAAATCTTGCATATAGATCCAGACCGGCGTAGATTGGGTCTGGGATATATTCAAAACT
>CAYRHB010000064.1:0-21066 GCA_964424035.1 uncultured Leptolinea sp. | reverse complement strand
GCCAGGCCAATTATGAACGATTACAGAGCCATGAAGATAATAAAAATATCACTGATATGGCTGGTTGTGTCAACGTCGCTCCGTAATAGAAAAATTGTTCCCGCGGCCAGAATAGCCAGAATGACAATGACAGCCACAGCCATCCATATCACTGCTTTCTTCTGCGAAGAATCCATTTCGGTTTTTGTCACTTTGACATCCAATCCAATAGGTTCGTTCGGTTGTTCTGCAGGTTCATCAATCATAGTAAAAAAATTATAGCATATTGCCGGTATTCCTACTCGAAAATGTATTTGCGGTGCATATTGTTTATATGAATTGGAAAGATGGAACATCGGGTTCAGTGATGATAAAATTAAATGCTATGCGTTTAATCAATCGTGCCACCTTCTTAAGCCTGCTCTTGCTAACGGTTTTGTTTTCCACGGCATGGGCTCAATCAACCCCGGGTGATCCTGTCATCATTTCCCCCCGCGCAGGCGAAGCCGTCCAGGGTCGAATGGAGATCAACGGGATCACGGAAACAGAAGGATTCCAGCGGGCTGAATTGGAATTCCGGTATGTCAATGATCCCAATGATACATGGTTCATGCTGGCAGAAAGCGATCAGGCGGTAAATCCGGGCAGGATTGCTGAATGGGATACCAGCGCGATCTCGGATGGTAATTATGATCTGCGGTTGACCGTTTGCCTTCAAGATGGGAGTTGCAAAAATACGGTTGTTAAAGGTATTCGCGTTCGTAATTATTCAGCAGTAGAGACGCCAACTCCTCCGGATCCCGGAAATGCAACCCGGATCGTGGTTACCGAAGAGACGCCCGTTCCCACCCGCACACCCATCCCGACCCGTCCTGCGTTCGAGGTCAATCCGGCGATTCTGACACCCTCTGATCTAAATAGCAGTCTGGTTCGTGGGGGTGCCGTAGGCATAGGATTTTTCCTGGTGTTTGGCATTTACTGGATCATTAAACGCTCACTTTCATAAAACGGACAACCTGATGTTTCGACTTCTTCGCAAACCACAACCCGAATCCAGCCTTACCACATATCTGATTGCCGGACTTGGAAATCCCGGCCGGGAGTATATGAATACCCGGCATAATATTGGTTTCATGGTCATTGATCATTTATGCGGCAAATTGGATGTATTCCTCGGCAAGGTGCAATCCAACGCATTGACTGCCCAGTATAAGAACGCCGAACACCGCATCATTCTCGCAAAACCCCAGACGTATATGAATCTCTCCGGCCAGGCTGTAAGTGGATTGTTGAGGTTTTACAAAATTCCTAAGGAAAACCTGCTGGTCATACATGATGATCTTGATCTTCCGTTTGGTACTCTGCGCATCCGCCCGTCAGGGGGATCAGGCGGACAAAAGGGTCTGGGGTCAACCATCGAGCGGCTGGGCACACAGGAATTTGCCCGCCTGCGAATGGGTATCGGACGTCCACCAGGCCGCATGGATGCGGCTGATTATGTTCTCCAGCCATTTCATGCGAATGACCGGCAATTGCTTGATTCAGTTCTGGATTCCGCCGCAGAAGCCGCCCTAGCCTTTGTGCGTGATGGGCTGGAAACATCAATGAACCGGTACAACGGTTCTGTTGAGAAGAATTAATATGCTGGATTTTATCCGGAACCTTCCCGGTTATTCTGACATCCTGCCATCCCTCAGTCCCGGTTGTACCATCCCGGGATTGGGTTTGATCAGATCAGCCCGTCTGCCGGTGGCTGCGACCCTGGCAATGGATGCCCATTCGCCGGTTCTTATCCTGACTGACCGTTCTGAAAGAGCTTTCACCCTGGGAGATGAGTTGAAATTCTGGTCTCCTGAGGCTGCGCGCAGGGGATTCCCCGCACCCAATCCGCTTTTCTACGAACAGGCTGCCTGGGGAAATATCACCCGGCGGGAAAGATTGCAAACTCTGGCAGCACTCACGGCATACCACATTCCCGGTTCCCCCCGGCCTTCCAATCCACCGGTGATCTTTGCCCCGGTACGGGCTTTAATGACCCGTACCCTTCCCCGGCGTGATTTCATCCGGGTAATTCAGACGATTAAAATCGGCTCGAACTACTCCATTGATGAACTTGCCCAGCATTGGGTGGAGATCGGATATCAAAGCGCAGACACTGTTCTGGAAGTCGGCTATTTTTCACGCCGTGGCGGAATTCTGGACATCTGGCCACCGGCTGAATTGTTGCCAGTCCGCCTGGAATTTTTCGGGGATGAGATCGATACCCTTCGTCAGTTTGATCCCGTATCACAGCGGACGATGGCAAGGCTTGAAACGATCCGGATTACCGCGGCACGCGAGGTGCTTCCGGGGTTCGCCGCCAAAGCCGGTATTGGCGGTGAAATAGATGAATATCACCTGCCGCTCGTGCATCCTGCCCATGCCAGCCTTCTGGATTACCTACCGCGTGGCAGCCTGATTTTGATCGATGACCTTCAAAGTGTGCAAACAGCCGCGAATGAGATCGAGGAACAGGCAGTAAAGTTGAGAGCGGATCTTATAAAAGAAAACATATTGCCGGAAGAGTATCCAATCCCATACCTCACCTGGTCAGAATTGCAGGATTCCCTCACCGGTCAAACATGGCTGGAACTGGGACGCAGCTCTTCTCCGGAAACAGGGTACTTCGGAGAAGCCATTCAACCCGGCCAGCGGTTTGGCGGCAGGCTGAAACCTTTCAATGAGTATCTCGGCGACCGGTTGAAAAACAACACCCGGGTGATGATCGTTTCCCGGCAGGCATCGCGTTTGGGTGACCTCTGGCAGGAACACCGGCAGGAAGCCGGCATCGAAGAATCCCCTGAGATTATCGAAGGAACATTGAGTGACGGTTGGGAGATAACCTCGGGTGACCACTCAGCTCTTCTGCTGACAGACAATGAAATTTTCGGGTGGGAGCGGCCCCAGGTTCGCCAGCGTCATACCCCCACGGCTGAGGCTCCCGAAGCCGGGTATGCCGATCTTAAAGCCGGTGACTGGGTTGTTCATATGGATTACGGGATTGGCCGCCTGATCGGCCTGGTCAAACGGAATTTGGAAGAAACCACCGGGGAATTCCTGTGTGTTGAATATGACAGCGGTGATCAGCTATTTGTTCCCGTGCATCAGGCAGACCGATTAAGCCGGTACATCGGCCCCGGTGGTGAACCGCCAAGCCCAACCCGTCTGGGGAGCACCGAATGGGCTACAGCCCGCCAACATGCCAATGAGGCTGTTCAACAGGTCGCCCGTGAGCTGCTTGATCTGTATGCCCGAAGGCAGGTTTCGGAGGGGCATGCTTTTCATGATGATACCCCCTGGCAATTTGAACTGGAAGCCAGCTTCCCGTATATCGAGACCAAAGATCAGATGAGTGCCATTCGATCGGTAAAGAAAGATATGGAAGCCGGCCGGCCAATGGACCGCTTGTTGTGCGGTGATGTAGGTTATGGAAAAACCGAAGTGGCTTTGCGTGCTGCTTTTAAAGCCGTGATGGATGGCAAGCAGGTGGCAGTCCTCGTTCCGACAACGGTTCTGGCCCAGCAGCATTTTGAAACTTTCCGGCAGCGGCTGACCGCCTACCCGGTCACCGTTGAAATGCTCTCCCGCTTCCGTTCAAACCGCGAACAGGATGAGATCATCCGCAAACTCTGGCGTGGAGAGATCGATATCGTCATCGGCACTCATCGCCTGATATCACAGGATGTAGAATTCAAGGATCTGGGGTTGGCGATCATTGATGAAGAACAGCGTTTTGGAGTAACCCATAAGGAGCACTTCAAAAAACTGCGCACCGAGATCGATGTTCTTACCCTCACTGCCACACCCATACCGCGTACCCTGTACATGGCGCTAACCGGAGTGCGTGATATTTCAACCATCAACACCCCGCCGGAAGAACGCCTGCCCATCATCACCCACATCGGCCCATATTCGCCCCGTCTGGTACGCCAGGCTGTGGTGCGTGAGCTTGATCGTGAAGGTCAAGTCTTTTTTGTACACAACCGTGTGCAGACCATCCATGCGATGGAAAGTCATCTCCATCAACTTGTCCCAGAAGCTCGTGTGGGAGTTGCCCATGGACAAATGAACGAAGGCGAACTGGCGCGTATTATGGACCAGTTCTCGCGCGGCGAGATTGATATCCTGTTGTGTACATCCATCATCGAGTCAGGCCTGGATATTCCCAACGCCAACACATTGATCGTTGACCGGGGTGATACTTTTGGCCTGGCACAACTTTATCAACTGCGCGGACGTGTTGGCCGTGGTGCGCAACGTGCCTACGCCTATTTCTTCCGCCATCGTCGAAAACCACCCACACCAGAAGGGCAGGAACGTCTGGAGGTTATCGCCGAAAACACGCAATTGGGTGCGGGATATTCCATCGCCATGCGTGATCTTGAGATGCGCGGAGCGGGTGAAATCCTTGGCAACCGACAGCATGGCGTGATAGCCACTGTTGGTTTTCATCTGTATACCCGTATGTTGGCATCGGCAGTGCGCACACTCCGGCAATCTGAAGGTATGCCTCCCCTGGATGATGAACAACTCAACATGCGCGAAGTGCAGATGCCGGTGGCAGTGGACCTGCCACTTTCTGTGGGTATCCCATTGGATTATGTGGAAGACCAAACTTTGCGATTGCGTTTATATCGCCGGCTCGCGGATGTACAATCAGATGAAGATATTAAGGCTCTGGCTGATGAATTCAAAGACCGGTTCGGTCCCCTGCCTGATCAATTGAAGAATTTGTTGTACATGCTGCGGGTAAAAGTCCTTTCAGAATCCGCCGGCCTGTCATCCATTGCCGTTGAAAACGAACAGCTTGTCCTCCGATTTCCACCCTTGCCCGAAGGAACCCCCGCGCGCAACCTGCCACCCCTGCCGGTTCGCTCGCGCCCCGGTAAGAATTCTTACTGGCTGCCCATGCCTGCCGAAGAAGAAATCTGGCAGAAAAATCTTATTGAGGGACTGGTGGAGATCAACAATCTCTGGCAATCAAAATAAACAAGGAACGGTTGTTATCCGTCAGATTCCAGGCCGGGCAATATCAGCACAAAAAACCATTACACTATTTGGTTGTGTCCATAAATCAAGGGACAAACCTTCCTGGAGTTGAACTATTTAACCAGGTGTATGTCCACTGACAGTTCACCGTCATTATCATAAAGCCCCACATCCCCGTCATTGATGCGCAATTCCAACCGGCCGGATTCCGTCGATTTCCAGATGGTTCCCGTGACGAGTTCAAAAACCTCACCCCCGACCCGGCCAATCAAACCACCCGCAGAAAATCCAGGTAGCGGTTCAACACATTCATCCGGGTTCATGGCTTTTCCACAAACATACCCGCCGCCTGTACCTTTGTTATAGGCTTCTGTTCCCTCCCAATGAGTCCAGACCCCGTCAACCACAGAAATTTCCACCCTGTTCCCCGGCTTAACCCAGACTCCTGTGCTTTGCCATCCTTTGCGGGCATCTATGGTCCGCGAGACATCCACCGGGAACAGCTGCGGACGTTCAAGCAGAAGGTATCCGATTAATCCACAGGTACCCAGCACCAGAAAGGCAATGCAGGTGATTATCACTCCAGTTATTAAACCGCTTCCAAAGAGCACAGGTCTATTTTCGGACATTTCCCCTTCTTACCATTTAAGGAAGGAGCTATTCGGATGTATCCTTCCGGAAACTTATTAAAGCGCAAACGATATACAAACGCAACCCCGGGTGCTTGAACTGAAATATGGATCATGTGTGAATAAAATCCGGGAAATCCTTCAGCTCATGAAGAAGATGATTGGAAGCACCTGTAAAATCCCGTCAAATGCCAATCCGATCAACAAAACGAAGATGAACATGCAACCCGAAGGTATCTCGGAGTTTTGTACATCTAACCGTTTTACCACCACCGTGTCCGCCCATTTATCTCCAAGCCGTTGTTGTAACGGTGAACCTTTCATGCTTAAATAGCCTACCAAACCGAAAAAGATCTGGTCGATCATAAATGCCAGACCCCGGATTAAAGCTGCACCGAATGAGATTTGCCCGCCTTTCCGGTTAACGACATGAACTCCCAGCAGAAATTTCCCCATTGTCGCCCCGTAATATGCCTCACATATGGCACAATAGAAAAGGAAACCGATCGTCCCAAATAATCCCGAAATAAGCCTGACAACCGCATTCTCCTCATTGAAATCCGGAACTGCCTGCCCGGCGCCAGCGGTTATCACTCCAATGGCAATACCGACCACCAATCCGAGTCCAACTCCGATCATATTATGCAACACCAGGTCCAGTGTCTTTGCCACAGCGCGGATAAAGAAACCGGCGCCTTCTTCCGGTATCGTTGATTTTTGTGGTTCAACAAATTGTGAAAATTCCATGAGCACACCCCTCGGAAATCAGGAATAGACTTTTTAAAATTTTTGGTGATCGTACCTTATGCGGAATGTACAGTAATTATTTATCATACCAGAAGAACTCCCTGATTCTATCGACCTTTGCGAATGAAGATCAAGTTATGCTGTAAAATTGCTTTCTTGTCTCAACTCTTTCAGGCACATGACATAGTGATCTCGACAAATATGACACAGAACTTTGACTTGAAAAATGCCTTATCAAAAAACCGGCTGGTTGGCCTGTGGCGTCTGATGACCGGCTATCAGTTGACATACCTGGTTGCTGCATTGGGGCAGGGATTTTCAGCACTGGCAAAAACAGCCACCTACTTCCTCCTGCGGTATTTTGTTGATACATACCTGTCCGGGTTGAGCACAATAGCTCTCCCTCTTCTTGCTTTAAGTTTTCTGGGACTGGCTGTTGTTGAAGGTGGTTTCGCTTTCCTCTCGGGTACGTTTGCCGCCCGCACAGCCGAAGGGATCACCCGGCGGCTGCGGAACTATCTATTCGACCATATCCAGTATCTGACATTCACTTACCATGATTCCATACAAACCGGGGAACTGATCCAACGCTCCACATCAGATGTGGATGCCCTGCGCCGTTTCTTTGCCGATCAGGCAATCAGCGTGGGACGGATCATCCTGCTCTTTATTGTTAACTTCATTGCTTTGCTCAACCTTCAACCCGTTCTTGCCTGGAAGTCCGTGGTGGTCATTCCCGTTATTGTGGTCATCTCGACCGTTTTCTTCCATTACATTTCCAAAGCTTATGAAGCTTACCAGGAACAGGAAGCCATTCTCTCGACCACACTGCAAGAGAACCTGGCCGGAGTTCGGGTGGTTAAAGCCTTTGCCCGTCAACAATTTGAGAAACAGAAATTTGAAGCCCATAATTTTGAGAAATTTATCCGTGGGAAGCGGCTGTTGGTGTTGAATTCATATTTCTGGCCAATAACCGATATCCTGTGCACCGCGCAGATCTTGTTTGGATACTACAACGGTGCCACCATGGCCATCAACGGGGAGATCAGCCTGGGAACATATCTGGCATATACCGGATTGATCGTCTGGATCATTTTTCCGATGCGGAACCTCGGCCGGTTGATCGTCCAAATGTCCACCGGACTTGTTTCATACAGCCGGGTGGCAGAGATCATCAAACAGGACCGGGAACCCCTGGACGAGGGGAGCAGTGTTCCGGAACAAGCTGCATCTGGCTCCATCCAGTTTGAGAACGTCGGTTTTTCTTATAAAGACGGCACACATGCCCTTCAGGAGATTTCATTCAATATCAAACCCGGTCAGGTGGTTGCCCTTCTGGGTTCCACCGGTTCAGGGAAAACCACATTGGTAAATCTTCTTCCCCGTTTCTATGAATACACATCCGGACATATCCGGTTGGACAACCGTGAACTGAACACACTCTCCCGCCGCTGGCTGCGTGGACAGATCGGCATCGTGGAGCAGGAACCCTTCCTCTTCAGCCGTTCAATTGGTGAGAATATATCCTATGGTGTGAACCGGTCAGTCAGCCAGGAAGAGATTATGTCCGCTGCGCGCGCTGCCGCCATCCATGAGGTCATCCTCTCTTTCCCGGATGGATACAAAACTGTTGTCGGTGAAAAAGGCGTGACTCTTTCAGGCGGTCAGAAACAGCGTGTGGCGATAGCCCGTACAATTTTGAAGAACCCGCGGATTCTAATCCTGGATGATTCGACGTCAGCTGTTGATACCGAAACAGAATTGGAAATCCAATCCGCCCTGCAATCCTTAATGCGTGATCGTACAACTTTCATTATCGCCCACCGCATTCAGAGCATTCAGAATGCTGATTTGATACTCGTCATGGATCAGGGACGCATTACACAGCACGGAAATCATGAAGAACTGCTAAACCAACCCGGAATGTATCGGCAGATTTTTGAGATCCAAACGCGGGTGGAAGAAGAACTGGAAAGAGAGATAGCCAGTGCCGGAAATTGACATTGAATCCTTTGAGGAAGAAGATTTCCAGACGCGTTTCAGCGGCAAGACTTTCCGCCGCATACTTGGATTGATCAAACCACACTGGCAATGGGTGGCAGGGTTTCTGCTGACCATTATGCTGGTTTCAGTATTTGATGCGTTCTTTACCTACCTGGGAAAACAGATCATCGATGTTGGTATAGCCCATAAAGATTTTGAATCCCTGCGTCGCATCTTCTACATATATGGTGGCATGACCCTCCTGCAGGCCTGCATGGTCTTTGGGTTTATTTATCTGGCAGGCATCCTCGGCGAACGTGTCAGGTATGACCTGCGCCGGGATATGTTCAATCATCTTCAGGATCTTTCCCTGTCGTACTACAGCAAGACCCCCGTTGGTTGGATCATGTCACGCGTCACCTCCGATTCAGACCGCGTCGCCGAACTTGTCACATGGGGATTGGTAGATACCACCTGGGCGGTGATGAATATTTCCACATCTCTCGTGTTCATGTTCATCATCAACTGGCAAATGGCTCTGATCGTGCTTGGTTTGATCCCGGTGTTGGTCTATGTGGCAATCCAATTTCGGCGGCGGATACTACATTCCTACCGGACAGTACGCAAACTGAATTCCCGTATCACCGGCTCCTATAATGAGAACATCACCGGTGTCCGGGTGGTTAAATCACTGGGGCTTGAGGCAGGCAATCTGCAGGAATTCAGCCATATCACAGGTGAAATGTACAAAGCCAGTTACCGCGCCGCCTGGTTGAGCGCCCTCTTTCTTCCCACTGTACAGATCATTTCTGCTGTGGCAGTTGGCGCCATCGTCTGGTACACCGGTGCCACCCGGACAAGTAACTTGATGACGACCGGCAGCATCCAGGCCTTCATTACATACATCACATTTATGATGTGGCCTGTACAGGATCTGGCACGGGTTTACGCCGAAATTCAGCTATCCATTGCCTCAGCGGAGAGGATTTTCTCATTGGTAGATTCCGTTCCTGAAATCACAGACCGGGCTGGAGCGGTTGATCCCGGTCAATTGAGCGGTGATATTCAATTTGATCATGTTTCATTCAACTATGATGACGGGAATCCGGTTTTGAAAGATTTCTCGCTGAATGTGAAACGCGGTGAGACAATCGCCCTGGTCGGTCCAACCGGAGGCGGAAAGACCACGATCGTCAACCTGCTCTGTCGTTTCTATGAGCCAACTTCAGGTTCGATCAGGATCGGAGATTGTGATTACCGTGATTATTCCTTGCTGGCCATTCAATCGCGCATCGGGGTAGTGCTTCAAACTCCCCACCTGTTTTCCGGAACCATCGCGGAAAACATCCGCTATGGCAAATTGAATGCAACATATGAAGAGGTTGTTGAGGCCTCTCAACTTGCCGGCGCAGCGGATTTCATTGGAAAATTTCCTCAAAGATACGATGAGCCTGTCGGTGAAGGCGGTAATATGCTTTCCGTGGGGCAAAAACAGCTCATCAGTCTGGCCCGTGCCGTTCTGGCTGACCCCGAGATATTCGTAATGGACGAAGCCACCAGTTCTGTTGATACGCTTACTGAAGCTCAAATCCAAAAAGGTATGGAAACCCTCATGAAGGGTCGTACCAGTTTTATCATCGCCCACCGACTTTCGACTATAAAGAAAGCCGACCGTATCCTGGTAATTGAGAATGGTTCCATTGCAGAATTTGGTACGCATGGTGAATTATTACGCAAAGGTGGTAAATACTACCAGTTATATACACGTCAGTTCCGTAACCAGATGACCGAAGCGTACAATCCTCTTTCAGATGAAACCACCCCTCCCGCCTGATCATCCCGTCATAGGGGAAAAATAATTATGCCACTTATCTAAAATGCGCGATAAGAAAAAGTAATCTATACTCATCAATAATCAGGCAAAACCAACCGGATTCGGAATAATGACCCCAGGATCAGGAAAGGCAACTACCAGACGTAAAGTAAACGCCATTGATCAATATCAGATCATGGCCGATGCAATTCTGGGTAAAGATAATCAGGTCTTTTTAGAAACCATACTGGATACTCTTCCCGTTGGTGTCACATTACAGACATTGGATGGCCGGTATCTGTTCGCCAACAGAACTGCTTCCTGGATGCACGGTTATACACCGGAAGAGTTCACTCAACCAGATTTTCATCGGGAATTGATCATTGCTCCACAGGATATTCAATTAATTAATGATGCCGTAAAGACCCTGGTCAAGAATCGGAATATAAAAAACCTCCGGTTCGATGCATTGAAAAAGGATGGAACCGGATTCCGCAAAGAAACCTCTGCCGGCTTGATCTGTGACGCGAACAATGAACCATACGGAATCCTGGTGATAAGTCGGGATGTCACAGAGGAAGAAAGAATACAGAAATCTGAGAGTGAGGAACGGGTGCTGGCTGAAGCGCTGGTCAGCTCTGCCGCTCTGATCAGCAGCTCTCTTAAATTGGATGATGTACTGGACAGGATTCTCGAACTGGCAGAACGTGTTGTACCGCATGATTCATCCAATATCATGCTTATCGAAGACGAAGTGGTACATGTTGTGCGAGCCAGGGGATATAAAACCCGGGAACTTCACGATTTCACCATGCAGGTTTCCACCAGGGTGAAGGACTTTTCTTCCATGGCTCAAATGGTCATTGATGGTTTACCCCTGGCTATTCCGGATACCAGGAAATACCCGGGGTGGTATTCTGCTCCGGATTTCAGATGGATATTATCCTATGTTGGTGCACCTTTGCGATTTCAAGGCCGGGTAATTGGTGTCATCAACCTGGATAGTGGAACGCCGGATTTCTTCTGCCAGGATGACGCCAATCGTCTACAGGCATTCGCTGATATGGCGGCGTCAGCCGTAGCGAATGCCAATCTATATGAGGCATCCCGTATTCAGGCTGATGAATCCGCAGCCCTATTCAGGGCGGCGACTGCCCTTCTCCGTGCGACGGGTGACATTAAATCTTTGGCAGATCAGATCACAAAAACTGTCCATCAGGATTTCTCCAGCGCGCATGTTGCTGTTCTGCTTATGGATGAGTTTGCCGGAAAATTGATCCAGGTTTCCCAATCCGGATATCCAGCAGACCAAACCCATAGCTACAACCTGGACAATATGCAGGGTCTGGCAATGGCAGCCATCAAGGAAAAGAAACCCGTATATGTCGGGGATGTAAATTCTGATCCCCGCTACATCCGCGATTCGGAATTGACCCGTTCAGAGTTTGATATTCCTTTCATTATCGGGAAGAAAATCATTGGTGTATTAAATCTTGAAAGTCCAAAAGTCAATGGATTTGATGAAAAGGCCCGCCGTATCCTCCTGACATATGCAGAAAGAGCCTCCATCGCCCTTGAAAATGCACAACTGGTCGACCGGTTGCAACAACATGACTTTCAGATGGATCTTATCAACCGGCTTACCCAGATTTCCTTGAAGACCGGTAACCTGAAACAGATGCTGATTGATCAGGTTGAGATTATTTTTAACTCCCTGAAACCTGATGGTTTCCTGATCAGCTTTTCTGACCCGGCCATTCGAAAAATCATAACCGGCTATGCCATCGCCGGTGACCCGGAAATTAACCGACGGGTAAATGAGATGATCCAACAGCCCGAATACAGTTTACAGTTCGCATCTCATCCTGAACGAATTGAGACAGATGAGTCAAAAAAACAACCATTATCAGGGAAACACCCCGACAATCCCTTTAATTCCTATCTCGTTCACTCCTTGAGCGCAGATGGTGTCCGGATTGGATCAGCTTCATTCGGGTACTTTAGCAAACACATGTTTACAGAAAAAGAGACTGCCTTTTTCAAACATATCATTGACCAGATCGCACTCGCCCTGGCAAAAAATCTATCCATCCAAAAAACTGATAACCGTGCCAGGGAAGCGATAAATCTGAGGAACGCAACAGCAACATTGACCTCCACACTTGACCTGCAGGAAGTGTTTGAGAGAATACTAAAAGCTGCTGTTGAAGCCATACCAACCGCTCAGAACGGGCTTCTGTTCCAACTGGATCATAAGAAGAAGGATTTTTACGTACGGGCCCAATACGGATTTAATAACCCGGAAATCTACAAAATCAGACTGAACAACCATGAAGGAATGGCCGGTCTGATCGCTTCTGAAAAGAAAGCACGCCTGTTTAATAATGTAACGGCTGAAAAGTTTTATGATAAACAAAGTTTAAAACATTCCATCATTTCCCATAAGAGCTGGATAGTCGCACCACTGGTTTTGGAGGATAAGATAATCGGAGTGATCGAATTATGTGCGCCCAACTCGCATGAGTTTGACGAACACGATCTTAATATTCTGGTCAGCTTTGCAGATACAGTCGCCGCAGCCATCAAAAATGCCCAATTGCATGCAGAAGTTCAACAGGTGGCCCTGACAGACCTGTTAACCGGTTTATACAATCGTCGTGCCTTCGAAGAGATTGGACAAAGGGAGATCCACCGATCCATCCGCACCAGTGCACCCTTATCACTTTTATTAATTGATCTCGATTACTTAAAACAGGTGAACGATGAATTTGGTCATTCGACCGGTGACCGGCTGATCTGCATGACAGCAGATTGTTGCCGGAGCGTGTTTCGTCAAATTGATCTTATCACCCGCTATGGGGGAGATGAATTTGCCATTCTGCTCCCGGATACCCCTTTGGATCATGCCCGCGAGGCTGCAGAACGATTTCGGCGGACTTTGAGAATTGACCCACTGAAGATCAAAGACAGGGAAATCCATCTTTCTGCTTCAATTGGTGTTGCCTGTTTCTCCAGGGATATTCAGACGATTCAACAGCTTTTTGAATTGGCGGATAAGGCGTTGTACCAGGCTAAAAACAGTGGAAGGGACACCATTTATATTAAGCAAGAATAAAAGCCGGCCTTTCTTTTCTGAAAGACCGGCTTTTTTGGCGGTTGTTTTAATCTTTAAACTTGATCGCCACTTTCTTCTGTTGACGCAATTTAACATTGACATTTGTTCTTGGCTTCTGGATGCGATCCTGGGCAAGAGGAAGCAACATCGGTGCGGCTGTCAACAGTCCCAGTAATGCCAGCAAAACAAAGAAGATGGACCAGGAACCACTCACCGGGACTTCGGGAATCAAGCCTCCGGGATTGTACGTCGCAGATGCGCCGGAAAGGGCGCCTCCACCATATGCCGGGTCGAGGGTCACCGTCAGAGAACGATTAATTCCATTTCGCAAACCATATGGAGATTGGTAGGTCAACGCATACTCGCTGCGCATGGTATGTCCATAGGATGCGTACAGCGCACTCAGTTCCTCACGGTTCGCCGCAAAACCATACCGTCCACCCGATTCCTGGGCAAGTTGTTTCAATGAGAGTTCATCCAGTGACTCTTGAGAACCCAGGTCTTTATTGACATCACCAAACCCGACAGTCGATATGGTCAATCCGCCCTGGCCAATCTCGGAAATGACAGTAGGCAGACTGGCCGTGCTGCGGTTGTCCAGCCCGTCTGTATAAACCAGGATCGCCTTGCGGCCTGGAACGGAATTCAACATCCTGACAGAAGATACCAGGGCATCATACATGGCTGTGTCACCGGCGGCCGAGATCTCATTGATGGCAGATAGAAGTTCCGCCTTGCTGTTCTTGATCACCTGAAGCGTTCTGACCGAGGTATTGAACAATACCACACCGGCAGCATCACCATCACGCATCTGTTGGACATATTCTTTTGCCACGGCTTTTGCGGCTTCCAGTTTTCCACCTTTGTTCATGCTTCCGGAAATGTCCATCACCAGCAGCGTTGTCAAAGGACCTACCTGCCCGGCGCCTTCAAGATTACTGGCCGGAATGGTTTTCCCATTTTCCTGGATGACCAGGGCATTGGGATTTACCGCCACCGGTTCTCCCTTTGAATTCACAACGGATACGTAAACGGTAACCATGGGAAATTTGGAATTATCCACCTGGGTGATGTTAATGGTCACATCACCACTTTGCCGGTTTGGACCAGCCACTGGGGTAAAAGCCATCAGCAGCCCGGCCATTATCAGGATGGATATTGCTTTCTTGAAAAATCTTTGAGTTTTCATCACGGATTACCTCTTTTCGTGATACACCAACTCGGTGTTGCCCATCCGGACAACCTGCTGGTTGGTAAGGCGGGTCTGTTCAACGCGCCTGTTATTTACATATGTACCTGTCATGCTCATATCTTTCAGGTTGAAGTATTCGCCTCCACCCTGCAACATGGCATGCTGGGGTGAAATATCCGGATCGGGGATGGCAATATCGGCTTTCAACGAACTGCTGCCGATAATGGCAGAAGGCCCGTTGGATTGCAGAAATTTATCCAGGATAAATTCTGTTCCCTTTAGTTTTCCATTGCGGACTTCAAACCAAGCCTTGGAAAGTGTGTAAACGATTAGCGCGATACATCCGCCCACAGCCGCGCCCATAAGAATTAAGCCGGCAGCCTTGCCCAACAGTGGATCAGATAGATTGGCACGCGCAAATTCCAGCAGCAATCCACCGACTATTCCACCGGCCAATCCACCGACAGCTCCCTTCCAGATCTGGGCACCGCTTTTAAAGGCAGCGGCTGTACCGGTCAGTAGACCAAATAGTCCCCACCCCAGCGGTCGCGCCCAACTGTAGCCTCCAATGACCTGGAACAATCCTTCAGCGATCGGTAATCCAATGGCACCGCCAATTAACCCCAGTCCGCCAATGATGGCACCGGATAGAAGCGCTTTCTGTGGATTGCGGGCTGAAATTCCTTCGACCGCTCCGATCATGAACCCGATCAGAAAGCCAATGAAACCACCCACAACCAGCGAGTTGAAATACAGGCTGTCGGTGAAAGACAAACCCATCAAGTTGCTTACCTGCCACGCCAGGAGACCACCCAACCCACCCAGCACGGCATAGTAGTATATCTTCATAAATCGGCTCATATTTGCCTCTCATGTTTCCAACAGCTTCTCAACTGGAGCAAGATTGCGCCAGTGCACAATTGATCGCCTGCGCCGTTGAAAAAGCTCGTAAAAACCAAAGTAGTGTCGGGTATCCAGTTTCCCATTCGCCTGCTTCTGAAAAAAACCTCCCGAGGCAGAGTATGGTTCAATGACCAATCCAACTTGCCAGGGTTCCGGGAAGAAATTTTCATGCAGCCAGCGGTCCCATTCGGAATAGAAAATTCCCATGCGGGGATGAGTATGGAACCATCCCAGCAGCATCAAATCCGGATAGGAATCCGCCATAGTGGTGTGCAAATTCACCTGGCTTTCCTGAGTAAAAGTCAGGAAGGCGCTTCCTTTTTGTGTAAAAACAGCCGGCAGAATTGTGTTGATCACAATAAATTGCTTGCCTGTTTCTTTATCGATGTAATTCTTGCCAGCCAGCCATCCGCCCACCTCATTCATCAGATCAGAACCGGCATGCATACATATCCTGACAAACGCACGCTGGGTCAAAAAGATCTGCACAGCCGGATGGACATTTCCATTCGTGTCAATGGGCTGCCAGGCCTGGGCCCGGTAATACGGAGCCCGGTGATGTCTGAATTTTCGATTGCTTTCCATGGCAACTCGTATCTGTGAAGCTTGGTTCACTGGTACCTCGTTGAAAAAGGCAGCCAGGCGGCTCTGACCACCAGATTACCGCCTGGCATCTGCTGACTACCCCGCCGTAATATCGGCTGTGACCATCAAACGGTCGTCTGCCGGGACACCGGCGGCAGCAAGAGTTTCACTCTCCTGCAATTCGCGGCCCAGGGCTTTGCTATCAAGCCGATAGCTGATCGGCCGACCATCCGGGCCGGTGGTGGGGAGTTGAAGTGATGTCGCCAGTTCCGGGATAAGATCGGAAACAGCCACATCATCCGGTACTTCGGCCGTGCGGCTTCCACCGGAAGGTAAGATGAATGTTACGCTTTTGTCTGGCATTTTTCCTCCAAATTGGTTACAAAGGTTTCCAAAACAAGGTGCACCTTGATATCGGTTATTTAAGTTTCAATTTCACTTTTGGTTTTGCCACCGGTTTTACAGCCGGTTTAACAACCTTCTTCGTTACTGTTTTGATGACCGGTTTGGATGTTGTCAATTTCACCCGTTCAGGGCGAAGCAATTCCCGTTTGTCCAGGGGAAAGATCCCCGGGTGAACCATGCGATATGAGCGGCACCACTTGGCAGCTTCGGCATCCCATGGGAACGGTGGTTTGGTTGGATCATCATGGAAATTCTTATATTGGAGCATTTCACCCAGCATGATCACCAATCTGTCCAAAGATCGGCTGGCAGCCCACCAGGCGGCATCAATACATACGCTGCCATTCAGATGGTTGATATTCGGATGCCAGATGGGTGTCAGCCAGCTCATGCCGGGCCAGCGTTGTGGATACTGGGCATGCAGGTAAATCTCCACCTGATGATGCTCCGCGTATTTCGGATTGCCTTTGGAATCAACACCCACAATCGATTTACATTTGAAGGTGATGATGTACCGTTCCGGGGGCATACCTGCGATGGCCGATTTGGTCTGCATGGAGATTAGGTCACTGCGCGCAACCAGTTCCTGCATTAATTCATGGTCAGCCCGCAGTCTGCGCATACGGGGGCTCTGGTCCAACGGACCGGCGCCGGCCGTGATATCCGCTGTCAGTACAAGCCGGTCACCATCAGGGACACTAGCTTCAGCCAGTGTTTCCCGTTCCAACAACTCTCTTCCCAGGGCTTTGCTGTCCAATCGGTACCCCATGGGGCGTCCGTCAGGACCGATGGTCGGTAGTTGGAGCAACGAAGTCAATTCAGTCAGAATATCTCCAACCGCGACATCATCCGGGATGTCAGCCCGGCGGGCTCCGCCATTTGGCAGTACGATGGTTATGGAACGATCAGGCATGCAATCCTCCAGCAGCAGTTTTACAGTACGGCGTGATTATGGGGTACCTGGCACGAGCCGGTGATATCCCAACATTCTTTATGATGAGGTGAATGGCAGATCGGGCAAACGACTATACCTTTGGGATCCTTGGGATCAATGATCTGCAGACAATAAGGACAACGCATCTCTTCCTTCCCGACAAACCGCACTGCCTTTTGATGCCGGTGGCTGGTATGCTTTTTGGGCATCCTGACCGGTAGACCTACCGGCGGTATACTGAGTCTTTCCGGTACCCGGATCTGCAGACGGTTTAATGAGTATCTTGATGACCGGCGCGAGTGTGGTTGCCCGCGGAACAGGGACAGTATCGGATTTTGTGAAGCCCGTCGCCCCGGTCTGATGAATGTATTCAGGCCTTTCAGAACCTTCTTCTTTAGCCTGCGCCACCGGATTTTGTTGGATGTATTTCGGGTACGCACCTGCGGACGGCTGCTGACTACTGTCACGGGTCTGGGTTCAGGAACGGGCTCATACACAATAGGAGCCGGTGAATATTCAGCAACAGGTTCAATCTCAGTCACCTGTTCCACGGAATGATTCTTTTTTGAACTCCAGGCGAAAACAGTGACAAAAGCCGTTACCCAACCGATTGATGACAGTATTAAAAAATCATTATTGACTGTGGCTGATCGGATACCGGTCAGGTCGATATGGATCCAGTAATCTCCGACATAACCGCCTGCGACGAGAGTTCCGATTACCGCGCAGCAGGAAAAGAACCAACGGACAATGCGTGGCATTTTGAAAAAGAAGATCCGGCATAAAATGCCTGACGACAAACCGGAAAACACTGCGAGAATGAGCGGCAAAGCTGACATCCATTGGAATTCCCGTTTATAGAGCAGGTAAATGAATGCGCCGCTGATATCCACGGTCAGAAAAACCATCGTGATCAGTTTCAGGAAAAACCCTATAAGGGAAGCTCCGAAACCCTGGTGGGACCGTGTTTCGACCATTGACGATTGCATTCCCATTTCCATGTCAATCTTTCCAGAGTGTTACGCGGCCGTGTGCCGGATTGGACGGCGGTTCTTCCGCCGCGGGAATACTGTGAAGACGGATGGATTCACGCAATGCGGTAGCCATCAGCCGGTTATCCTGTCGCTCGAAATGGCGGAAATGAAGGGTATCCTTCAGGTCTCCGGTCAGTTCATAGAACCGGTATTCCGTTGCGTTGAACGCGCGTATCACATGCAGAGGGGGGATCCCGGCAGCCAGCAGGGACAGGTGGGAAAAAGGTTCATCCCCGGTGATCGTGTGGGTCATCTCGATCTCGCGCAGAATACCGCATGTCGGGCAATGAGCCGCTTTAAATCCGACCTGCGACATGGGACGTATAACGTCTTCGTGAGATCCACACTGCGGACAGGTCAACGACAGGATCAATTCCTGATCAAGCTCAATCAATGTTTCTGGACCCAGGTCAGCCTTGACCACCCGCGCGAACTCAGACAGGGAGGTTGTTCCCGCGCTTAAAGGCAATTCGGTGATTTCACCATAATTCCAGTGACTTTCACAATCTTCCCGTGCCGTATAGGCGGATGTGTGCATCACATTGGTCAATCCATTGAAATGGGTGACCTTGCCCGGTTCCACCGGCATACCGTGAATCAGTTTCAATGCTTCCTGTGCCTGCATCGCGCCAATGATTGAAGCGATGGTCGGGGTTGTTGGTACTTTTCCCAACAATACATTTTCCCGGGCCAATAAAGGGCATGAATACCGGACTGCCAGGTCACGGCGGGCTTGTTCTGTCAGACTGCATTCAAAGCAGGCGCCCTGACCGGGAACAAAGACCCGGACAAGTCCATACAACTCTTGAATGGCCCCATCCACCCAGGGTTTATTCACCCAGTATGAGAACCGGTTTACAGCCAGGCGTGCTTCGCGGTTATCCAGACAACCGATGATCACATCCATGCGCCGGAAAAGCCCCAATCCAATCTGGTTGGATATATCGCCGTGCAGGTACTGTACATGTACATTCGGATTGATCTCTTTGGCACGGGCGGCAGCCACTTCAGATTTGTTGCGTGACGAATCGCTCTCACGGAATAGCACAGATCGGCTCAAATTGGCCATCTCGACCGTATCAAAATCCACGATCAGAATATGTCCTACTCCCATCAGCGCCAGGTTTTTTACGACTTCATTGCCCAGGGCTCCTGCCCCTACCACCATTACCCGGGCTTGTTCCACCTTTTCCTTCTCCCACCAGGATATGAGCTGGAAGGTTCCGGAACGATCGGTTTTCAAGTTCGGGATCTGCAGCGGTTTTTCCGGGTTCACCGGTAACCGGCGGGGACCGGTAGGCGGTTCCTGCCCAACCGGCCGGGTGGGCGTCGGATCTTCCGCCCGCGCCCAGGAAGCCAACTCCCGGGCTCTGGCGAGGTTGGCGGATGTGATCTCACACACAAACCAGCCTACGCTGACACGCGATTCGATGAGTTTGCTGTCCAGAAGGATCTTCAGCGCTTCACGTAATGTGGAACGGCTGACACCAAACTCTTTGACCAGATCCCGCTCAGAAGCAAGCTGGGTTCCGGCTGATAACAGGCCGTCCAGCATACTGGCAGCCAGTTTGCCGGCAATGATCTCGGCAAGTGATTTTCGGGCAATCGGGGCATTTGGTATGTTCATGGTATTTTGGTCTGACCTTCATACCAGATTTTATGCCGTTACCCTTATCTGTCAACCGCTTTTCACCACCGCTTTTCTTAAATTAATCCCGACGCGACTCTTAAAAAAGCTAATTTTTCGATAAATCAACCAAAAATCGGAGCTTTGGTTACATATGGAAGAATACGTGACAAGAAAACCATCAGGGCTCTTTGTCCTTATGGACATAAAGTTGTAGTCCAATCATGGTTCTCTGTTCGGGCACAGCGGTAGCGCGTACCGGCCCAATCAATTTTCCAAACAGGGTCCTGTTCAATCAGTTCGATCTGGTATTCCCTATCCATGATCGAATCGTCCAACAACCCTGTTGAGAGAACGGTCACTGTTGCATGTGAAGGGTCTGAAAATTCAAGAACTACCCGGTTCGGTGCAGTTCCATCCGTATTCGGATATCCGGCAAAATGCAGTGCCACATCGAAAACGCTGGAGTCCCGGAGGTCAGCCAGCAGATTGCGTTGGCCAGTGGTTTCCCAGTATTCAATATTCAAGGCATCAATTTGTTTGATCCGTTCCCATTCTTCAGTGATATCCAATGAAGCATAGTTTTCTCTTGTCAATGGGATCTCGCAATCGGATGGTAAGACAACCGTCGGCGTCACGGCAAGTTCAACCTCCTGCAAACCGGCTGTCCGCATCTGGCTCTCGATTGCCTTGCCACCACCCGTTCCTTTCGGTATGCTGGAAGAATTTACCTGTGAACAGGAAGATAACAGAATCATCAGACCGACCAGGATAAAAAACAAATGGTTTTTCATAATCCCTCGCGAATCATTAGCAAATTGGCAATTAATCATATCGATATTGTATTCTATACAAGCTTTTTAAATGATTACTTCCGGCAGGTTCTATCTCCGGAAGTCGTTCTTCTGTGGCGAGGGTGGGATTTGGACCCACGACCAAGGGCTTATGAGTCCCCTGCTCTACCACTGAGCTACCTCGCCATATCGCGCCAGCAAGTTTACTATATTGCCGTCTGACTGTCAACGAAAATGAATGCTCTGTAGGGGCAAAGTAGTAGAGTCCTAAACTGGCAAAGTTAAAATGTCCTATTAA
>CAYRHB010000063.1:20406-21186 GCA_964424035.1 uncultured Leptolinea sp. | reverse complement strand
GCCATACCCAGCGCGCCGCTCAGTCCACCCAGCGCGGCAAAGACCATGCTGCGGGTGGAGGGTAAGGTTTCCTGAAAGACCAGAGCGGTAAGGATCATGAAGATCAAACCGGAAAAAGCGGAGAGCGCCAGAACCTGGTACTGGCTTAGCTTCCGTGACGCATAACCGCCGGCGAAGTCGCCGCCGCCCCATACCAGGGCTGAAAGAAGTCCATAGATGATACCGAGAAAGGATTGGGCCATGATGATTCCGGGTAATAGAAAATAGAACAAAATTATAAATCACAAAGTGTGCGATTAAGGAGAATTGAGGCAAATCGTCATGCTGAACGCAGTGAAGCATCCCGTCTCAAAGGCAGTGAACTTGAATTTTTTAAATAAGGTAGCAATGATGGCGGGATCCTTCGCTTATGCTCAGGATGACAGAATGTATGGATGGCGGGATCCTTCGCATTCGCTCAGGATGACGGAATGGTTAGTGGCGGCAATGACGGGATCCTTCGTGTGCGCTCAGGATGACTGAATGGTCAGTGGCGGCAATGACGGGATCTTTCGTTTACGCTTAGGATGACGGAATGGTCAGTGGCGGCAATGGCGGGATCTTTCGTTTGCACTCAGGATGATGGCGTGTTTAGTGGCAGCAATGACGGGATCCTTCGCGTGCGCTCAGGATGACGACGTGGATGTTGGCGAGATCCTTCGCGTGCACTCAGGATGATGGAATGATCAGTGGCGGCAATGGCGGGATCTTTCGTTTGCACTCAGGATGATGGCGTGTTTA
>CAYRHB010000063.1:6981-20306 GCA_964424035.1 uncultured Leptolinea sp. | reverse complement strand
GTGGCAGCAATGACGGGATCCTTCGCTTTCGCTCAGGATGACGGCGTGGATGTTGGCGGGATCCTTCGCATTCGCTCAGGATGACGGCGTGGATGTTGGCGAGATCCTTCGCATTCGCTCAGGATGACGGAATGGTCAGTGGCGGCAATGACGGGATCTTTCGTTTACGCTCAGGATGACGGCGTGGCCGGTGATGATGGGCAATCACAGAATCAACATCGCGTCACCGAAGGAAAAGAATCGGTATTCCATCTCAACCGCGGTTTGATAGGCTGACAGGATCCGTTCGCGACCGGCAAACGCACTGACCAGCATGATCAGCGATGATTTCGGCAGATGGAAATTGGTCACCATGGCATCCACGGCTTTGAACGTGTAACCGGGCAGGATGAACAAACCGGTGGGACCCTGATAGGGAGCCACCGTGTCCCCCGGCAGGGCAGTTTGCGCGGCGCTTTCCAGCGTGCGCACGCTGGTTGTCCCCACGGCGATGATCCGTCCCCCCGCAGCTCTTGTCGTGTTGATCTGTGCGGCGGTTTCCGGTGTAACCTCGCACCATTCGGTGTGGATCACATGTTCATCCGCGTTTTCCTCGATCACAGGGGCGAATGTATCCAGCCCGACATGCAGGGTGACCTCGGTGAATCCGATTCCCAGGTCTTTCAGACGGGTGATCAAATCTGGGGTGAAGTGCAAACCGGCGGTCGGCGCGGCGGCGGAACCGGGTTGGTCGGCATACACCGTCTGGTAGCGCTCCGGGTTGTTCAGACGTTCGTGGATGTAAGGGGGAAGCGGCATTTCACCGGAGCGTTCCAGGTAGCTCTCCACAGGCTCTGAGAAGCGTACCAGGCGGCGTGATCCGCCCAGATCGGCTTCAATATGGATAATCACCCCGTTTTCCAACGTTAAAACTTTTCCGGGCAGCAGACGTTTGCCACCGACCAGGGCTTCCCAGGTCAGAGCATCCATTCGTTTTAACAGCAGGACTTCGACCCGGCCGCCGGTCTCTTTGCGGGCATGGATGCGCGCCGGGATGACCCTTGTCCGATTGACCACCAGCAGGTCGCCCGGACGCAGGTAACGCGCGATCTCCCAGAATTTCGTATGTTCCAATTTGGGTTTGGAACGGTCCAGCACCAGCAGGCGCGACGAATGCCGCGGCTCAATGGGCGTCTGGGCAAAGCGCTCAGGCGGGAGGTGGTAATCAAAATCACTGGTTTTCACAGGCCAGATCAACCGGGGTTGGTTGGATTCAGGAAACAGGATGCCGAAATGTTCATACGCAGCCCGGGTGGCTACCCGGCCCTGCGGTGTGCGGTCGATGAAACCTAGCTGCAGGAGGTAGGGTTCGACCACATCCATGATAGTGTCAGGTTCTTCGCTGATGGAAGCGGCGATGGTATTCAATCCCACCGGTCCGCCGCTGTATTTTTCAATGATCGTCATCATCACCCGCCGGTCAACATCATCCAGCCCGAGCAGGTCAACGTTCATCAGGTTCATGGCTTCTCCGGCCACCTGGCGGGAGATGTGGCCGTCAGCCCTGACCTGGGCAAAATCACGCACACGGCGCAGCAACCGCAGGGCAACACGTGGAGTTCCGCGGGCGCGGCGCGCGACTTCTTCCACCCCATCTCCGTCCACGGGTACGTTCAGCTTTCCGGCAGCCCGGGTGATGATATCGCACATGGCAGGCTGGTCATAGTAATCCAGGCGGTAAACTGCCCCGAAACGGGCGCGCAACGGTGAACTGACCAGTGCCAGCCGGGTGGTGGCACCGATTACCGTGAAGCGTGGAAGCTTCAAACGCAGGGATCGGGCGGAAGGCCCTTTACCGATGATGATATCCAGCGCGTAATCTTCCATGGCGGGGTATAGCACTTCTTCGATTGCCCGGCCCAGGCGGTGGATCTCGTCAATAAAGAGAATATCACCGGCATGCAGGTTGGTAAGGATGGCAGCCAGGTCACCGGGGCGTTCCACAGCCGGACCGGCTGTTATTTTGATATTAACACCCATCTCGTTGGCCAGTACATGCGCCAGGGTGGTCTTGCCCAGTCCGGGAGGACCGTAGAACAAAACATGATCCAACGGTTCGGTCCGCCGCCGGGCGGCGGCGATGAGGATGCGCAGGTTCTCTTTGACCTGGTCCTGTCCGATCAGTTCATCCAGAGAATGCGGTCGCAGCGCCAGGTCGTTTCGGTCGTCAGGCCGCTGTTCGGGTTGGATGATCCGGGGTGGGTTCTCTGCCATGAAGAAAATTATAACAGGCTATAATAAGCGCGAAAGGAACCGCCATGACGAACGTTTACCCCTCCCCCCATCCACTGGTAGCACACAAACTATCCATTCTACGGGATGTCAATACCGAACCGAAGAAATTTCGTCAGCTTGTGCGCGAGCTGGGTTCGCTGCTTACGTATGAAGCAACGACCGACCTGCATATGGCGCCCATTGATGTATCTACTCCGATGGGAACGGCCAAATGCCATGAACTGTCAATGAAGATTGGCTTGATCCCGATCCTGCGGGCCGGGTTGGGTCTGGTGGAGGGTGTGTGGGACCTGATCCCGACGGCGGAAGTCTGGCATATCGGCCTGTACCGTGATGAAAGAACCCTTAAGCCGGTGGAATACTACAACAAACTGCCCATTGAACCAACCGTCTCCGTGTGCCTGGTACTGGATCCCATGCTGGCGACCGGCGGATCGGCCGTGGCTACAATTGATATCCTGAAACGCTGGGGTGTGAAGCGCATCAAGTTTGTGGGACTGATCGCCGCACCGGAGGGCATCAAAGCCCTGCAAACAGCCCATCCGGATGTGGATATCCATCTGGCAGCGGTGGATGATCACCTGAATGAGAAGGGCTATATCGTCCCCGGATTGGGTGACGCGGGCGACCGCCAATTCGGAACGGCATAAATCATGATGAGACGTCCATTGGCTGTCTTTTTCTTGTCTTTATCTGCCCGATAATCACTGCTATTCTCCTGAAAAGCATTCCCGTTTTCAGGAGAATTTAAAAATGGATGGAAAAGAAAACACCCTCCTTTAGGTTTTACTGAAGGAGGGTGTTTTTTATGTATTTGTGGCTATGCCAGATCGTTTGCCGCGTTGACAATGGCGATGAAATCGGGTTTCAGGCTGGCGCCGCCTACCAGACCGCCGTCAATGTCAGGCATGCCGAACAGTTCGGCTGCATTGGCACCGGTTACCGATCCGCCGTACAGAATGCGCATCGCATCGGCGTTTTCCTTGCCGAAGAGGGATGCCAGTTCAACGCGGATCAGCGCGCAGACATTCTGGGCATCCTGTGCCGTGGCCGCGCGGCCGGTTCCGATCGCCCAGATGGGTTCGTAGGCGATAACCAGTTTCGCCGGGTCATTGATCTCAACTCCAGCCAACCCGCCGCGTAACTGGCGGGTGACGACCTCTTTCGTCTGTCCGGCTTCATTTTCTGCAAGGGTTTCACCCACGCAGACAATGGGCAAAAGCTGACTGGCCTGTGCGGTTTTAACCTTCTTGTTGACGGTTTCGTCTGTCTCACCAAAGTACTGGCGGCGTTCCGAATGACCGATGATCACGAAATCGCAGAATTCCTTGACCATGCCGGCAGAAATTTCACCGGTGTACGCGCCGGAAGCTTCCCAGTGTAAATTCTGGGCACCCAGACCGATATTTGTATCTTTGACCAATTCATATACTGTGGAAAGGCAGGTGAAGGTGGGGCAAAGAACGCGCTCCACTTTCACGGCGGCTTTCAATCCGGGAAGAAGTTCAGTGACCAGGGCTTTGGCCTGTTCGGCTGTTTTGTTCATTTTCCAGTTTCCTGCAACCATGAGAGTACGCATGTTTAACCTCGTTCAAAAAAGATACCGCGTTGCGCGGGTTGATTCGTCAGTTCCCCCGCGGGGATTATAGCGCAATTGACGGTTGACGGGGAAGGGCTGTCCCGTTATCATGGAAGCGCCAGGCTGGCTGGATGATCGCGTCACCATCTAGAATGGTGCCGAGGAAAGTCCGCGCTGCGCAGGGCAGGATGGCGGGTAACCCCCGCCGCGGGAAACCGTGGGATAGGGCCACAGAAACATACCGCTTTCTCAGGAAAGCAAGGGTGAAACGGCGGTGTAAGAGACCACCGGCGGCACAGTAATGTGCCGGCCAGGAAACCCCCATTCGCAGCAAGGCCAAGCAGGGATGAAGTCCTCCTTTGTGAGGGCGGGGAGCGGCCCGTTCCCCCGTTTCGGCGATAATCCCGGGTAGGCTGCTTGAGTATTGTGGCAACGCAATACCGAGAGAGATGATCATCCAGGGGACGGCCGTCTGCGAAGATACCCCGTCCGTGGACAGAACGCGGCTTACAGGCTGGCCTGGCAAAAAAAGCCCATCTGCACGATGGGCTTTTTTCAATCATATTATTATTTATTTCACACTACCGTTGGTTTCCACGCCGGCTTTGCCACAGGCGGCTTTCATGAACGCGTAGAAAAGTGGATGCGGACGGTTGGGACGGCTCAAGAATTCCGGATGGAACTGGGTTCCGAGCATGAAGGGATGATCTTTGATCTCTGAGATCTCCACCAGACGACCGTCAGGTGACAGACCGGATAACCGCATTCCCGCGGCTTCCAACGCCTCACGATACTGATTATTGAATTCAAACCGGTGACGGTGGCGTTCATCCACCTCATCCACTCCATAGGCTTCCCGGGCGATCGAACCGGGTTGCAGGATGCACGGGTACAGTCCGAGGCGCATGGTTCCGCCTTTGTCCGTGATGGATGTCTGCTCAGGCATCAGGTCGATCACTGGATCGGGGGTAGCCCGGTCAAATTCAGTGGAGTTGGCTTCTTCCTTATGCAATACATTACGGGCCATTTCTACCACCATCACCTGCATTCCCAGGCATAAACCGAAGTAGGGGATCTTGTTCTCCCGGGCATACTGGGCGGTCAAAATTTTTCCCTCAATACCGCGGCTGCCGAAACCGCCGGGAACAACGATGCCATCCACTTCTTTGAGGGCATCCCATGACCGGCCTTTTTCCAATTCGGCGGAATGGATCCAGCGCAGGTCCACTTCAACTCCAAGGTGCAATCCGGCATGTTTAATGGATTCACGGACGGATAGATAGGCGTCATGCAATTCCACGTATTTTCCAACCAGCGCGATCTTCACGGTCGGTTTTTCCCGGTTGACCTGCCTGACCAGGTGTTCCCATTCCTTCCAGTCGGGCTTTTCGCGGGCTTCCAACCCCATGCGCTGCAGGATATATTCGCCCACATTGGCTTTTTCGAGCAGCAATGGGATTTCATACAGCACCGGTGTGGTTACCATGGGGAAGACGGCTTTCTTTTCGACATCGCAGAACAGGGCGATCTTTTCAATCAGGTCTTCCTCCACCGTATAATCGGAACGGGCTACGATCACGTCCGGTGAGATACCCAGTGCCCGAAGTTCGCGGACCGAATGCTGTGTGGGCTTGGTTTTCAGTTCACCGGTCGCGCCGATATAGGTCAGCCAGGTGACATGGATGTACATGGTATTTTCGCGGCCAAAATCGCTGCGCAACTGGCGGATGGCTTCAAGAAACGGTTGGCTTTCGATGTCACCAACCGTGCCACCGACCTCAACCAGCACGATCTCGGCACCTGTTGTTTTGGCAACCAGGCTTATGCGGCGTTTGATCTCATTCGTGATATGCGGGATCACCTGGATGGTACCGCCCAGGTAGTCACCGCGGCGTTCATTGCTGATGACTTCCGCGTATACCTGACCGGTGGTGATATTGCAGACCCGGTTCAGGCGGATGTCAATGAACCGCTCATAATGCCCCAGATCAAGGTCAGTTTCCGCACCGTCATCCAGAACAAAGACTTCCCCGTGCTGATACGGACTCATCGTCCCTGGATCCACGTTGATGTAGGGATCCAATTTCTGTACGGCAACCTTGAATCCCCGTTCTTTTAAAAGCCGGCCGATGGCTGCAGCGGTCACACCCTTACCAACTGAGCTGACAACACCGCCTGTAAAAAAGATATATTTGGTTGCCATAAAGGTTCGGATCCTTTCGAAAATTGGTTTCTGGAATTAAATTAAAAGAGAAGTGGGGAGGGCCATTGAATGGGCGCCTCCCCACTTGTGGTTTGCGTTTTGAGCGAAATGAACGATCGGTTTCTTTCGTTCGCCCATGACCTATGAAGTCTTGATCTTGTTGGTCAGGGTACGGGAGAAAATCTCATCCCGTTCCTCGGCTTCCGCGCGTTTATGTTTTTCCTGGGCGATGGCGCGTTTTGATTTGGCTTTACCCATGGCGTTGCGGTAGGCAATTTCCATGGCAGTCAATTCGGGTTCTGAAGGTGTTTCAGAAACGAGGTATGCGCTGTAATCTTCGGATTCGCTGTCGCGGCGGCGGCCGCCTTTGCGTTCCCCGCGCGGTGCACCGGTGCCCGATTTTGCCCGGGGAGCCGTTTCTTCGGTTTTTTCCGGTTCAGGGAGCAGGGCTTTCATGCTCAGTTTGATCTGCTTCTTCTTGCGGTCCACATCCAGGATCATGGCCTGGATATCATCGCCTTCTTTGACCACATCTTCAGCCGCTTTGACAAAACCATGAGCCATTTCACTGATGTGGACGAGGCCCGGTCGTTCTGCGCCAATTTCCACGAATACGCCGAATTTTTCGATACGCACGACTTTACCGGAAACAACCATGTCTTTTTTCAGGTCGCGCCAGTCAAAGTCCATGGGTTTAACCATGGTCAGTTCAACACGGCCTTCCTTGATGCGTTTTACCCAGACTTCGACTTCCTGCCCTATGGTTAAGATTTCCTCAACACCTTTAGGGGTTCCGTCAGCAGCCGGGGGAAGCTGGGAGACGTGGAGATAAGCAGGTGACTGTTCTCCAATGTCAACCAGGGCTCCAGCCAGACTGGTCTTCATGACTTTTCCAGTGAAATGAGTCTTGGGTTTCAATTCGCTGGTTGTGGTTTCCGATTGCGCATCGATCGTTTCCATCGCGCCTATCTCCATATGATTGCTAAATTTAATGACGCCAGATTATACCCCGTGCCGCTAAAACCGTCAAACGACTCACCGGTTTCTGCCGTAATTTACACGTAAAATCTTGAAATTGCCATTCAGATAAGAATACGAAACCCACCTCAGGGCAGGAATATTGAAAATAGATATCTCCAACAAAAAGTTTGTTGAATATTGCCATTTTTCAAAATTATAACCACCGGAGTAGACAGGTATGCTGACCCGGACAATGGCCTCCCATGGGAGGACCGGTTAATGGTCATTGCTGCAATGATCAAAGTATTGGTTATTTATACACATGGAAGCTGGCTTGTGATCATGTAATACCGGTATATAAAAACTGCCCGCTCCATAAGAAAGCGGGCAGTCTGATAATGTTTTGGCAAAACCTTAATCTGTAGTAAGGATTTCCAGAGCTTTTTTCAATTGCACATCATTCAAAGCCTTGATATCTTCATCTGTAAAGGACACAGTGTAATCCGGAGTGAGCCCGATCTCATTGATCTGACGCTTATCAGGCGTCAGCCAGCGGGCAATCGTGATCCTTACAGCCCCTTCTTCATTCTTCAATGGGACCCAGTTCTGCACTGATCCCTTACCGTAAGATTTCTCACCCACCAGGCTGGCGCGGCCGGTATCCTGCAACGCGCCGGCAAGAATTTCAGAGGCACTCGCTGAGCCGCCGTTGATCAGCACCACCATGGGAATATCGCGGGCGACACCCCCTGAAATTGTATTAAAGGTTTTTAGATCGCCATTCCCGTACTCCTCATACATCACCACATCCGTATTAATGAATTGTGAGGTGATTTCAATGGCAGTGTTCAGGAAGCCGCCGCCATTATTCCGCAGATCAAGGATCAATCCTTTCGGATTCTCTTTTTCCAGTTTATTGAAAGCCTGTTTGAACTCGTCGGTTGTTTTTTCGCCAAAGGTCAACAGTTGGATATAGGCGATTTCTCCATCAAGCATCTCGCTTTCCACGCTGTTCATAACGATCTTCTGGCGTTTTAACGTCACTTCAACCAGTTCATCCTGGTCTTTGCGTTTCAGTTTTAATGTAACTTCAGAACCGGCCGGACCGCGGATCTTCTTCAATACAAGATTCCCGTCAATCCCGGTCATGTCCTTTCCGTCCACTGCCAACACCATGTCGCCGGATTTCAACCCGGCCAATTCTGCCGGGGAGTCGGGGAAGAAGCTGATGAACGTCACATAATCACCGGTAATGTCAACCACAGCCCCAATACCTTCGTATTCACCTTCCAGGGGATCGGCCATTTGACGGTATTCGTTGGGGTCCATGTAGGACGTATGCGGGTCATCCAGAGAATCCATCATTCCCCTGATGGCACCCTGCATCATTTTTTCATCATCCACCGGTTGTTCAACAAAATCTTCATGGACAAGGTCCCAGGCCTGCCAGAAGGGTGTGAACAGCTCATCCCGGCTGGCGGTTTGGGAATCTATGTTTAATCCACCTGGCAATGCCAGTGTGGGAAGGTTGAACATCTGCCGGTATTCAACCGGAAGGGACATTCCTATGATCACACCACCGGCAAAAACTGCCAGGATCATCATGGTGGTAAACATGGCCAGTAATACTATTCGGATAGGCTTCATTCTTTATTACCTTTTTTCATGGGTTTGCACATTCTATTGGTCTGTTTCCGTTTTATTCGTGTCATCCGGTTTTTGGTTGGATGACTGTAAAGACCTGACCCGGTCGTTCAATTCACTCAGCTTCTTCTGCTCTTTTTCCAACGGTTTTTGGAGGGATAAACCGGCTTTTCCCCAGATATCCATCCGGGCGCGGCTTTTGCTGCTTCCCATGGATACCCAGAGGGCAATATTACTGACAAGGATAATGCCAATCAGTATATACGGTGCCAGTTCTGCCAGTGTCATACCGGTTCTCCCGGTCCATGTCCATTTTGTGATAGAACCAACGGCAGGTCATGAATCCGTCTGATGCATTCATCATAATCCCAGGAGAGTTGATCTGAACCAACGCGGATTGTTCCCATGCCCAGTGCCCGTGCAGTTGCCAGATTGGACTGCGAATCGTCCAGCATAATGCATTCATGCCCTGAAACTTCAGACATGTTAAGAGCTTTATTGAACGCTTCAGTCATGGGTTTGCAATGCGGTGAGATATCCCGGATGTCAATGATCTGTTCGAACAGATCACTGATATCCAGCGTACTCAATACCCTGTTTGCATGGTTGCGGTCTGCATTTGTGAAAATCACCTTGCGATGGGGGTAGGATTGCAGTAACTCCCTCAGGTTCGGGTCCGGTCTGAGCAGGTCCTGCATTGGGATGTCATGAACATATTCAAGGTAATCCTCCGGGTCAACGTCGTACAGGGTGGTCAATCCACGCAGGGTGGTTCCGTATGTGGTGAACAACTTCATCCGTAGACCCGGAATATCATTCCAGTCCAATTCGATCCGTTCATGCATATACAGGCCAATCCGATCCCGAATGGCTTCCCATATCCCCGTATTGGATTCATAGAGTGTTTCGTCCAGATCAAATACCAGGGTTGTATAGTTTTCGGCTTTTATCAAAACAATTCCTTCCGTATCGACAATGAGTCACTCGCTTCTCTTGAACAGGTTGATTATAATCATGCCGGGCAGGCTTGCGTGAGTATACAAATATTACCCGATGAAGTCGCATCACAAATAGCAGCCGGAGAGGTTGTAGAACGTCCGGCATCTGTTGTCAAGGAACTGTTGGAAAACGCCCTTGATGCCGGTGCCGCTTCGATCTCGATCAGGGTGGAAGGAGCGGGGAAACGCCTGATCGAAGTGAGTGATGATGGTTGCGGGATAGCCATGAACGAAATGCGGGTCGCACTGGCCCGGCATGCCACCAGCAAGCTGCGCACTGCGGATGAGCTTTTTCGGATCACATCGCTGGGGTTCCGTGGTGAGGCGCTGGCATCCATTGCGTCAGTTTCGCGAATGACACTATCTTCCAGGACAGCGGATGAAGAGGCTGGCGCGCGTCTGTTAGTGGAAGGCGGCAAAGAGACCAGTTTCGAAGCTGTCGGGTTGGTCACCGGAACAACTGTATGCGTGGAAGACCTCTTCCTTACTGTTCCAGCCCGTTTGAAATTCCTGAAAACAGATTCGACGGAACGAACACAGATCGATAACCTTGTGGCACGTTATTCGCTGGCTTATCCAACAGTGCGCTTCCAGTTGGAGCAGGATGGGCGGCCGGTGGTCAACACATCCGGCAATGGTGATCGCCGTGAAGTACTGGCCAACCTGTATGGAGTTGATCTGGCACGCCAGATGGTTGAGGTTCTGCTTCATGAGGATGACCTAGAATTGACTGGATATACCAGCCCAATTTCAGTCACACGGGCGACGCGCCGGGATATGACCTTTTTTGTAAATGGACGTTGGGTGCAGGATCCTGCATTGAGCAGCGCGCTTGTTCAGGCATACCACACCATGATCATGGTCGGGCGGTATCCGGCGGCTGCGCTATTTTTGAAACTGGATCCTGAATCAGTGGATGTGAATGTTCATCCGGCGAAAGCGGAAGTCCGATTCCGCCAACAGGACAGAGTATTTTCCAGTGTGCAGCGCGGGGTTCGCAGGGCATTGCTGGCTTCATCACCGGTTCCCAATCTGCAGCCGGTTCAATGGCAATCATATTCACCCCGGCAACCGCTGGTTTCGCCTGATTGGCAGATGGCTGCTGAATTGGATACAAATGGACAGGCAGGACAGGGCTTTTCTGATGATGCCACCCCGAACTCTCCCCAACCTTCTGTACTTCATTCCGGCATGCTCCCGCTTTTGCGGTTAGTCGGCCAGATCGGATCGACCTATATCATTGCCGAAGCTCCAGACGGCCTGTACCTGATAGACCAGCATGCGGCTCACGAGCGGATACTATTTGAGAAAATGATGGGCTTAACAGAAGGGAATCTGCCATCTCAGGCTCTGTTGCAACCGGAACTGGTGGAAGTGCCGCCACATTCATATCGTGCCCTGGCGGAACAGGTTGAGCTTCTGCGACCTTTCGGCTTTGATATTGAGCCATTTGGTACAAATGTATTCCGTGTTCGCGCGCTGCCAGCCATTCTGACCGGCCTCAGCCCTTCCTCCGCCCTTCTGACACTGGTGGACGATTTTGATGAGGATGAAACACCTCTACAGGGACAGCGTGAAGGCCGGTTGATTGCGAGGATCTGCAAACGTGCGGCCATTAAGGGCGGTCAGACTCTTTCCACAGAAGAACAAAAAGCGCTTTTGCTTGACCTGGAAAGCTGCCGGTCACCGCGCACATGTCCACACGGCCGGCCGACAATGATCCATCTATCCATTGATCTTCTGGAACGCCAGTTTGGCCGACGGGGAGCGCGTTAATCCAGTATCCGGTGTTCCAGTTCCGGCAAAGCGGTTGCCACATCCAGAGAAATTATGGATTCGTAAATGAAAACAAGCGGGGTTGGCGAAAGGTTGACGATCACCAGTTTGGCTCCACGCTGGAAACCTTCCAGTGGAAGAGAAGAGGCCGGCATGACTTCCAGAGATGTACCGGAGATCAGGATTAGATCAGCCTGTTCGCAGGCAACTTCAGCCTGTTCCCAGGCTTCCGGGGGCAGCAATTCTTCATAAAGAACGATATCGGGTTTCAAGATGGATCCGCACATCGGGCAGGTGGGAAATTCGTGATTATTCAGCCATGAATCCCGGTATTCTTCCAGGGATTTACGGGTTTGGCAGGATGGACAGACCAGGAATTTTAGATTTCCATGCAATTCAATCACATCCGTAGCCCCGGCTTTTTGATGTAACCCGTCAATATTCTGCGTGATGATGGTCTGAAGAAACCCGGAGGATTGCATACGGGCCAGTGATAGATGGGCAGGATTCGGCTGCGCGTTCAGGGATTGTTGCGCCAACGGTTCCACCCAGTTGAAAAACGCTTCCGGATGCCGACGGAACGCAGTCAATGAAGCGACTTGCATGGGATCAAAGCGGTTCCACAACCCGGTGGATGCAGACCGGAAGTCAGGAATACCCGAAGGAACGGATATTCCCGCTCCTGTAAAGGCTACACCTCTCCGGCAATGCCGGAGGAGCTGTGCTGCAATTTTTAATTGACTCTCAATTTCTTCCAGTTGCGTCACTTGTTCGCCAGCAACACTTCAGCGAGCCGGCTGAATTGTTGTGAAAGCAGGCTTTCAGGTTGAACCAGAGAAAGCGGAACGGCGCGTGTTGCCGCCTGATATGCCATTTCAGGCGCGGGTGGCATCAAGAGAGCAATGGGTGTGCCAAGGGCTTCCTGCATTTGCGGAAGCGTCAATTGAATATCTGAGCGGGCTCGATTTACCGCCACGGCGGTCATCCGGCGTGATTTTCCGAACCCCAGGGTTTCCATTTCCTCCATCAATGCCTTGGTACGGCGCATTGTGGTGGGATCCGGGTCAACTACAACAACAGCTTCATTACAGGTGCTGAGTATCCGGCGCCAGTTGGGGTTCCCAGGTGAACCGATATCCAATAATAGATATTCACTCATTTCCGCCAGGTCACGTAGCATGGCCTGGTATTGGGGTGTATTGTTAATGGTTTCCTGGTCTTTCAATTTGGGAGATGCCATCAAGAGATGGATCCCGAAAGAGGTCAGGATCAGCTCGTTCTTTACACTGTTGCGGGTAATATCTTCCGGAGCGGTTGTCAGTATCTTGTTCAGCCCTTCTGAATCAGAATGGCCGAGTTCCCAGGCCCAGGAACTGTAACCGGGGATGGTTTCCACCGCGGCTGTAAATTTTTGTGTCCGGTTATATAAAGCAATGGCGAGGTTGATCACCAGCGTGGATACACCAAGACCGCCGCGTGCCGCTAGAAAACCCATGACTGTGCAATCGGTCTGGGTCTCCTTCATTTTCGAGGCCGCGCGGCTGAGGACAGCTTTCACATGGGCCACGAGTTCTGCCGGGTGGATCGGTTTGGTCAGATAATCATCCACACCGGTTTCATAACCGGTAATTTTATCTTCGATGCCGGCTTTGGCAGTGAACATCAGAACCGGAATATTGCTGATTGCCGGGTCCTGGCGGATATTCTTCATGACCTGATACCCGTCCATTTCGGGCATCATGACATCAAGAATTATGAGGTTGGGGCTTTCGCTGTGAGCCAGAGTCAGGGCTTGCTGCCCTGTACTGGCAGCCGCAAATTAAAAACCCCCCCTTACAAGATTAAAACAAAAAATAAAATGTTTTAAATGGAAAAAATCCAAAATTAATAT
>CAYRHB010000063.1:0-6971 GCA_964424035.1 uncultured Leptolinea sp. | reverse complement strand
ATATTTTTTTGGTTGGGGTTTTGGGTTGTTCCACTGTGAGGGGTTTGTGGCCTGGACTGGGATCCGCGTTATTTTAACCCCCGCGTTCCAGGATTAGACCAACAAGTCGAAGTGTTTCAAGGTCATCATCGACAATTAATATTTTTTCCGCCATACACCCTCGCTCATCTAGCGCATTTCAAAGTCAGTCTAGCATAATCCATAACCCACTGCAAGCGTACACTAAACCTGAAGTATTTATTTTATTTTAATGTAGTAAAAAAATAAAGACTTTAATGGTATTTTCCCTGTTTTTCGTGCCAAAAATCTTCGTATTGCTATAATGTGCCTATGATTCTGCAGGATTTTCGTGAAATCTGTTTGAAGCGTTGCGGTCTTGATCTTGACCGGCCGGTACTGACGGCTTTTTCCGGTGGGGCTGACAGTTTGAGCTTGATCATTTTACTGCACCAGGCAGGATTTCCTGTCATCGCTGCACATTTCAACCATCACATTCGGGAAAACGCAGATCGTGATGAATACGCTGCCGGTTCATTGGCCAACGGTCTGGGTATCCCGTTCATCTCGGGGGGTGGAAATGTCCCTGAATTCATTAGAGCCAACCACCTTTCCATAGAGGAAGGCGCCCGCCAGCTCCGATACCGCTGGCTGCTTGATCAGGCTCGTGATGTTGGCGCACAGGCGCTTGCAGTTGGGCATACAGCCGATGATCAGGTTGAAACTGTCCTGATGCACCTTCTGCGCGGCTCAGGCCTGGATGGGTTGACAGGCATGCCGGTCCGGCAAATCCTTCCGGTCTGGGGATCTGATATCCCCATTGTCCGGCCGCTGCTTTCGTTCTGGCGCAAGGACACAGAAGCTGTTTGCAGCGATTTGGACCTGATGCCTGTTCAGGATGAAAGCAACAATTCCACAACATATTTCCGAAACCGGATCCGTTTGGAGTTGATACCAAACCTGCAAACCTACAACCCGCAGGTAAAAATTCATATTTTGCAGACAACCGGCATCCTTGCCGAAGAGCAATCCATTCTAAGAGAGATAAAAGCTCTGGCATGGGACGGATGCCTTCTCGAACAGCTTAAGAACCGGATTAGTTTTAAGTTGGATATGCTTCTGAAACAGCAGGAAGGATTGCGCCGGGCGATTCTCCGTGAAGCTCTGGTAAGACTTTCGCCGGATATCCGGGATATTGAGTATGGCCTTACAGCCCGCATGTCTGATTTTGTTTCGAACCCCTCCCGGTCCGGCGAAATGTGCCTTGTTGAAAACATATGGATCCAACACACAACTGACCGTCTGACCATCTGGAAAGGTAAACCCGGGCTGCTAACTTTTGTCCCGCAATTGGAAGAAGGACAAATTTTCAGGCTTGATGTACCGGGACAATTGGCATGCCAGGATTGGACGCTTGATATTCGGGAGGATGAAATTGATCCCGCCCGGAATGCCATTCAAAAAGGCGGCTTGTCCGAACGGGTATGGCTGGACTACGATAAGCTTGAATTCCCGCTGGAAATTCGGGGAGCGCGAATAGGAGAGAGGATACAACCATTTGGACTGGCAGGAAAAAGCCAGAAACTATCTGATTATTTTATAAACCAGAAAATCCCGCGGCAGGCACGTCGTAACTGGCCGTTGGTATTTAGTGGGCAGAACCTTGTCTGGGTGATCGGATATGGTATTGGTGAAAAAGCAGCCATTACCCCGGAGACAGGGCGGGTTGTTCGGTTTTCTCTTCTGTTTCCGGTTCGCCCGCCAGACGGCTGAGTTTAAAACTGATCTCACGCCATTGGATCTTGGAAATTCCCAGTTTTTGACGGACTTTATCTTTTTCCATGCCGGATTGCCAGTCATTTAAGGCACATGTCCAACGGCACATATCAAATGAGATATGTTTTTCCAGTCCTACTGCTTTTCCCAGATCCTCCAGGAGATATTCAAGCCTACGGGGAGACCAGGGGAAGATCTCATCTGCCGGTTTGTATTGATCCAGGTATTCCTGATACGACTGAACCCAGTCAGAGGGGACAGATATCTTACGTTCTTTATACCGATTGGTCGGATTGGCGTAGCGGACAAAGATCTGGGGGCCATCCATCGCTTCCAGATCAACATGATTATTTTTTAAGGACAGACATTCACTTTTCTTGATCCCGGTGGAAAGCAACAATGAGATCAATGTGTAGGGGCGGGCATCCGGTTTCCCGCGTGTTTGCCATTTTGCTGCGGCATCCATCACCAGTTCCATCTCTTCCCCGGTCAGCACATCAGGAAAACGACTGACCGCGCTTTGCTGTAAAACCCGTTCAGCCGGATCGGAGATCACGATCCCGCCACGGTTTAACCAGCGGAAGAAGGACTTAATGGATGTAATGCGGCGCGACAGACTTTTGGGACTGCATGGAACACCACGGTCATGTTGAAGCCAGTGGAGAAAGTCATTGATCTCTTTTGTGGTTACCGAACTGACATTCCGGTCTGCCGGTAAATGACTGATAAATAATTGAAGATCGCCTGCGAATGCTTTTATCGTATGTTCTGAACGACCTTTATCCCGGAGGTGCATTTGCCAGCCTTCAAGGGCATCGATCAGGGAAGTATCAGATGTAATATGGAAACTGGATGAGATTGCTGTCTGACCGGACATTGTCCCTCCGAAAATTTGCGTGTAGTCGGAATCACTATAGCAGGAATTAATCTTGATGTCAAATTCATAAAACGTGGTTACGACTGGGATTACGGCTGAAAAACCGCCTTCTTGATCAAATCCCAGGCTGTCTTCTGGTCAAGAAAAAGTATGTTTTCCCCTCCCGGTAGTGTTCCAGGTACGGCTTCCACCTGTGTAAAGGAGAAGCGGGAAATATGCCGGTTGGTATAAAGCGCAACTGCCATGGGAGTCAGGTTTCCCAGGTCTTCCTGCGTGATGTCAGTTTCAACCGAACCTGCGTACGCGTCATACAACTCGGGTATCCGGGCAGGTGACCTAAGGTCCATATTCCGGTCGAAGATGGCGATAAGCACTTCCTGCGCGCGCCGCATACGTTCAACCTCACTGCCAACCCGGCTTCGTGCATACCATAGTGCTTTATCCGCGTTCATCAGGTTCGGACCAGCTTGGGCAACACACCAACCGTTGGAAGCGCCCGCAATATCGCACCGGTCTACCAATCGTGCCCCGGCGAAAACAGTAATGGGACCTAATGAATCCTGGATTTTTAAGAAATTTTGAATATCAATAGCCAGAAACCGGTTTGCCCGAACACCCAGATTGTATTGGACTGTATCCAGCAATTTGCCGGCACCGCCAAAATTCAGGGTGCTGCTGATCCGTTCCATCCCGATATCCGGGATGTTTACATAGAGTTCAGGCGGAATGGAAAGCAGAGTGGCTGTTTCCTGATCCGGATTGAGGCACAGAAGCACAATAGAATCAGCGCGGATAATTTCCGGATACCGGTTATCGACACCGATCAACAGGATCCGGATCTGGTTATTCATATATTCTTGTGACATCTGTACCGGTACAGGAGTCTGGGGAAAGCGCGCCGGAGGTAATTCCTGGGTGGGCGTCCGGGTTATGGTTGATGTCACACTTGGTGAAGGTGTATTGGTCGCAGTTGGGGTTTCGGTAGATGTAGTTGATGGTGTGACTGTGATCGTCTGCGTTGGTGTTATTGTGATGGAAGGCGTAATGGAAGCTGTTACTGTTGGGGATGCAAAAACAGATTCAATATAATCCGTGACGATGCAGGAAGTTGAGAGTAATAATAGAAACGGGAGGAAAAAACGGCAGACACGGGAGTCTATTTCTGTTGGCATGTTTTTAGACTACTCACCCCGGGGTAGGGGTTGAAGCTGGCAGCGGGGGAACCATGAGAATATCTCCGGCATGCAGAGCTGTGCCGAATGACAGGCAATTGGATGTCAGGATCTCAACTTCGCTTGTCCGGAACATCACACCGAGTTTAAACAGGGTATCTCCGGACTTGAGACTGTATCGCACCCAGCCTTCCGGGTAGTCACAGGCCCGCAGGGTTATCGTAGGCGTGAATGTGATGGTGGGGGTTGAGGTGATGGTGGGAGTGGACGTGATGGTGGGTGTCAGGGTTGGCGGGAGAGGAGGAAGAAAAATAATCGCTCCGGGCATTGCACCCGGACGGTCCAGGCAGTTGGCGTCCATTATATCAATGAGTTGGGCCAGACGTTCACCGGACAGAGCTTCCAGTGAATCACCGATCTTGACCTCATAGGGTTCCCAGCCTTTCGGGATGGGGCAGGATGTAGCGGAAGGCATAACAGAGGGTGTACTGATTGAATTCACGTCAATTTCCGATAATTCAGAGATTTCAACCGGTTTGGATTCGGTAGCCGGCATTTTCTGGCCAGCAACTGCCAGATTCTCATATCCGGCGATCAAGATTGCGCCGGTTACCAGTAAACCCGCAAGTAATGCGATGAGCAGTCCTTCCAGAAGAGTCGGGTTGCGTTTCATGGAAACTCCATGACTATATTTTATCTTTTTGTATCGGCAAGAGAACAGAGAATGTGGTCGAAATTCCAGGTTCTGAATCGACCCAGATCCTCCCTCCATGTGCTTCTATCAGAGTCTTTGAGGCAACCAGCCCGCCATTGATCTCCCCCAATCCCGGGATAACCTTCCCCTGCTCGGTTTCTGATGTCGAGAATACCCTGTGAAGGTTATCTGAGGCAACACCTCCGCCGTGGTCGGTAACTTCCAACATGAGATATGGTTCTACACTTTCTTCGTGAACCTCCACCCTGAGTTCGACAGAACTGCTGCGCGGGGTTACTTTTCCGGCATTTTGCAACAGATATATGATCACCTTCTTTAAGGCTTCATGATAGGTAAAGAGGAACGGCAACACTGGTGGTAAATCGAGTTTTAGTGAAATTTCCTTTTCCATGAAACTGGCGGAGATGGTTTCAACAGCCTGGTCAATCGCGTTGGCCAGATCCATGGCTTCAGGCTCAAGATCGATCACCCCGCTGTTCAATACATTCATTTCAGCCATTTCGTTCATCAAGTTACGGAGTTTTGTCAGGGCTGAACGTAGCGTGTCAAATGAAATTCCACCCGCACTATCTTGCTCCGGTTCGTGTGTACCCGAGATCACCATATCCACATATGCAGTGATCGTGGATAAGGGGTGCCGGATTTCAGTAATGAGGCTGTTCACTTTTCTGAGGCCATCAATATACGTTCCGCTGATATTTGAATTGACCTGCATTTCCTGTAATCTTTGGCGGGTATCCCTGAGCAGTCCCTGCAAGCGGGCAATTTCTGCACGGGCAACAGATAACTCTTCTCCGATCTTTGCTTCATCCAATTTTGGTAGAGGCCGGGGTTCCGCTTTTTGTTCTGAGAGGGTTTGAAGCAGCAGGCGGTTTTCACTACGCAGACGGTCCATCTCGGTCTCTGAAGCCTGTTGCAGGGTGAGCATCTGTAAAGTGGTTTGCTCTGGAATTGGCTGAACGGCGGAAAGCCGCAGGGTTTCAAGGTTTGATTGCAGGGTTTGATTGACTGACTGCAGGTTGTCCAGCTCCTCTGCAAGTCGCATCAATTCCTGCCTCTCGTGAATGGCGGTTTCATTATTACGGAATATGTGGGAAAGCGTGGCGGCTGTTTTGGTAAATTGTAGAAGCGAATCCATTAAAAAGGATGGTTCAGCGGCAGTCCGGAAAAGGGCTGCCGAACCCCACTGGGTATCGCCATTTTTCACCGGCAGCAGGGCAACAGATGTGATACTGTCCATCCTGAATCGGTTGGAGTAATTATTCATTTCCTGCTCGTTCCCGTTGGATAAACGGATAATAACAGGTTCCGCATTGACCAACCCCGTCAGGGTTTTGGGAAACTCATCCACAGGTATCTGGCTTTCCTCGATCCAGGTTTGACCCGCCAGGTTATATCCGGAAGTTACTTTAATCAAATTGGGTGTATCGGATAAATGCAGAAAAGCGCATCCCTGGGCTTCCAGTGTCTGGCAGAGCATCCGGGCAATGGCTTCCTGCTGCCGGGTTATATCCAGGTTGGCAACCGCCGCAAGCCAATCATTGATCTCATCAGGAACCGCATGGGTGACCGCACGGGTCATCGCCTGATCAAAGGAACCGGCAGGCGCTAATTCCTCCTGCAAATCATATTTTCTGATAACAAGGGGCAATAGGGGAAACGCACAAAGCACGCCCAACCGCGCCGCACCGCTGATATTGCCTTCAGGGTAATAAGTCAAAAGGCTGACAACGAATCCCGTCAGAATCAACATAAACATGCCCAGCCCGTAGGACCAGATAGAAGGCTTCTTGATCAGGATGAGAATGATCAAAAGAAGGGTGGATAAAACCATAAAGATATGCCACCAGAAATCCGCAACGGTCGCGTTGAAACCGCCCGGTGTTTCCGGGAAAATGATTGAGACGATGACCGTAATAACCGGAATAAGAACGGAAAGAAACACGGCGATGATGGTAGTTGTTCCGGTGGGCCGGGGTCCAAACCAGAGCCAGGCTGACCAGACAACCAGAATGGTTATGGAGGTCCGTTCCAGGAGGGGGTAAATGACCCCGGAATCCGCTATTCTTCCCCCTGAAATCACGATAAAAAACAAAGGGAACAATGTGGCAACCAGCAAAATGGTCAAACCTGCCAGTGTATGGACCGGTTCGATCTGTTCATTGGTACGAAAAGCTGTCCAGATGGAAAAAAGGCAGGTTACGATGGAATAAATGAGAATCAAATAATAAACCAGATTACCTGGGTATGAGCTGAGCAGGTTGAATACTGTTTGCAGGTTGATGTCCATAAAGGTTCAGCTTGGAAAATTATAGCATGCAGCCTTTCCTTGCTTTCTACAGAAATAGTATGGTTGCAAGAAAAGGGGCATGTGTATCGTGCCAGGAGTATATTGGCGGGTGTCAAAGCAGTTCCCAGGCTACGGTAAGGAGAT
>CAYRHB010000062.1:9653-21237 GCA_964424035.1 uncultured Leptolinea sp. | reverse complement strand
GGCCACCTCCGCGGTTATGTAACTGGTCGAATCCTTCCGGTTTTATGAACATCTGGTCGCTGTCCAAAAGCCCGCTTACCCCCTGCTGCCCCGGTTCTAGACGTTTGCCCTGGCAATACTGGCAGGTTTTCGGATCATGCGGCTGGTAAACCACCGGTTCCTCGTATGTTGTGATGTATCCCTCATAGTTACGGAGGACAATCTTATGGTCAGACATACTGACCAGGTAATTCGGCATCAGCGGGATCTTTCCCCCTCCGCCAGGAGCGTCCACCACGAATGTGGGGACTGCAAAGCCCGATGTGTGTCCCCGCAATGATTCGATGATCTCTATACCTTTTGCCACCGGTGTGCGGAAATGCCCGGCGCCTTCCACCAGATCACATTGATACAGGTAGTAAGGCCGGACCCTCATGCGAACCAGGTCTTGCACCAGTTTCTTTTGAATATGTGGACAATCATTGATACCGGCTAGCAATACCGACTGGTTGCCCAACGGTATTCCCGCTCGCGATAGTCGGTCACAGGCTTCTGCCAGTTCAGCCGTGATCTCATTGGGATGGTTCACATGAATATTCAACCAGAGAGGATGAAATTGCTGCAGCATTTCGGTCAACTCATCGGTCACCCGCTGCGGCATAAAGACGGGAACCCGGCTTCCGATACGTACGATCTCAACATGCGGTATCTCCCGCAATTTCGCCAGCAACTCTTCCAGGATTTTTGGAGCCAGGGTTAATGGATCACCACCAGAAAGCAACACATCCCGCACCTGGGGAGTATTTCGGATGTAATCCAACTGGGCTTCGTAATCCGTACGTGAAAAAGTGGCACTTGGATCACCAACAATGCGCGACCGGGTGCAATAGCGGCAATATGACGCGCACTGGGTTGTAACCAGCATTAATACCCGGTCAGGGTACCGGTGAACCAGTCCGGGCACAGGGGAATGGCGGTCTTCCGAAAGGGAATCTTCCATCATTCCGGTAAAGGGTACGATCTCTCCTGCCGTTGGGATTACCTGTTTGCGGATTGGATCATCGGGGTCATCCGGGTTGATCAGGGATGCGAAATATGGCGTGATATCCACGCGAAATAGATCGGCGGCCGAAAGAGCTTTACGTTCGCTATCGGTCAACGGGAAGACCTTCTCAAAATCATCCACAGAATTCAACCGGTGGCTCAATTGCCAGCGCCAGTCATTCCATTTTTCATCCGGCACATCAGCAAAAATGGGAGCCCGTCGGGAGGGGAATTTAGCAGTAGACATCATCACTTTCCTTTGTTAAGATGGACCGTTAAGCCTAAGTGCAATTATATGAATTAATCCCTGCGGGTCAAACCGGAACGAATCGCCAAGAATCAGTTATTAAACGTTACTTAATACACTGTTAATAAATCATTAACAAAACATATAATTGCCTGAATCCCAAATAATTGATTTACAGAACCTTGGAGGGTCCATGAATTTCACATTTTTACCGGCTGAAGTGAAATTCTATGATTTCATGCAGCAATCCAGCAAAATCCTGTTGGAGGGAGCTACATCCCTCCAGTATATGTTGGACCATATGGACCGCGCAGAGGAGCTTGCTCTTGAAATATCGAACATCGAGCATAAAGGCGACCAGGTCGTCCATGAGGTGACTAATTTGCTTCCCCGCACCCTGATCACCCCTATTGATCCGGACGACATCCAACGGTTGGTCAATACCATTGATGACGCATTGGACGCGGTAAATGCCTCAGCCCAACGGTTACTGGTGTACAGGGTCAAGAAACCCACATCGACAGCGCAAACCCTTGCCCGGCTGATCGTGGAGTGTTCAAAAGAGCTGAATAGTGCATTCTTGATCCTGGGTGACAAGAAGAAATATCCCAAGGTTCGCGAGCATATCGTCAGAATAAATACCCTGGAAAATGAAGGTGATATTGCCTGTTATGCCGGTTTGAAAGAACTGGTTGCCGAAAGAAATGAGATCTTTAATTTCATCCGTTGGAAAGAGATATATGAGCTTTTAGAATCAACGACGGACCGGATCGAAGATACCGGAGATGTCATCCAAAAAGTGATCATCGCAAATGCCTGATCCGAATCTAATCCTGATCATCATTATTATCGCTCTGGCACTGGGATTCGATTATGTCAACGGGTTTCATGATGCGGCAAACTCCATCGCCACAGTAGTTTCCACCCGTGTATTAACTCCGCTCCAGGGGGTTGCCTGGGCAGCTTTCTTTAACTTCATAGCAGCTTTCACCTTTGGGACAGCCGTTGCCAAAACAATGGGGTCCGGTATGATCGATGTTAATCAGGTCGATAACTATGTGATATTCGCCGGATTGATCGGAGCCATTGTCTGGGACCTCATCACCTGGCAGATCGGTCTTCCAACCAGTTCCTCGCATGCCTTGATCGGTGGATACGCCGGTGCCGCCATTCTAAAAGCCGGTTTTGGAGTACTGGTTTATTCAGGCTGGATTAAGACCCTTGCATTCATCATCATTGCACCGATGCTTGGCTGGTTGTTGGGAACTGTAAACATGATGGTGCTTTTTCGGATTTTTCGGAAGCGAAATCCCGCAGATGTTGATCATCTCTTTCGAAAAGGCCAGCTCCTTTCTGCCGGAATATACAGCTTAAGCCATGGAACGAATGATGCCCAGAAGACCATGGGAATCATTGCCGGTGTGCTGTTTACTGTGCCAGCCTACAGGCATCTGGTCGCCGATTCCAGCGGACATTTAACAATTCCATTTTGGATTGTAATGATGGCCCATACCGCCATAGCCCTTGGCACTCTATCAGGAGGATGGCGCATTGTTCATACTGTTGGCAGCAGGATCACCAAATTGAAACCCATTGGCGGCTTCGCGGCAGAAACAGCTGGAGCAATCACCATTATCACATCGTCCATTTTGGGAATACCGGTCTCAACCACTCATACCATTACGGGTGCGATAGTCGGAGTCGGTGCAGTTCGAAGCAAGCGGGCTGTGCGGTGGTCTGTCGCCGGGCGGATTGTCTGGGCCTGGTTATTGACCATCCCGGCCTCTGCCATAGTTGCGATGATCGCATATGAAGCAATAAAACTCATTCAAAGTATTTTATAAAAACCTAAACGATGAACTGATAAATTTCAAAATGATCCTTGTTTTATTAATTTTGTCATGAATATGTTTTATCTGGTGACGAAACCTTTCAGCTTCATAAGTATGAGACATGATTAGAAACGATACGATAGTCACTGGTCTTTATTTGACAGCAATTTATCGCTGTGATAACATCCATCAGGTATGAAAAAACTGCACTGCGTCCATATACACCATCATCGAATTCTTTTCCCCGAATTCTCTCCCCGGGCGTAACAGCGTATACGTGCATTCAGACATACACCGATTTTTTATGCCCCCGGAATTTCGGGGGTTTTTTAATAAAACGATGGAGAAGACCATGTTTCCCATATACGATGTTGAAACCGCCTGCAAGACCATATTAAAACGGACACCGTTGGATGATATGCCTGTTCCGCAGCAGGTACTGGATCGGCTGAAAAGCACCTTCGGGAAAGAGATTTCTCCTGCGGATGCTGTGCGGCAAATCATTCATGAAATCCGGACAGAGGGAGACACGGCCGTCAAGCGTTGGACAAAAACGCTGGATGGTGTGGACATAACAAGTAGCAAGATCCCGAAATCCTTTATACAGACAGCACTTGAACAGCTTGATCCCGTTTTACGCGATGCGTTGGAAACCTCAGCACATCGGATTGAGCAGTTTTACCAAAAGCAGCCAGCCATTTCCTGGTTGGACCAGAACATGGGTGGTTCTCTCGGTCAAATGTTGCGCCCCATGGATCGGGTGGGTATCTATGTTCCCGGGGGTACAGCCCCCCTTCCATCCACCGTTTTAATGACTGCCGTCCCCGCGCGGGTAGCCGGAGTGAAACAGATCATTATGGTCACTCCACCCGGTCGTGGATCTGGCAAGATCAACCCGGTCATTCTTGCCGCTGCCGCCATCGCCGGTGTGGATGAAGTCTACAGTATTGGCGGGGCGCAGGCTATAGCCGCGCTGGCATATGGCACAGAATCCATTCAAGCAGTTGACAAGATCGTCGGTCCCGGAAATCTGTTTGTTACACTTGCCAAGCAGCAGGTCTTTGGTACAGTGGGCATTGACGGTCTTGCGGGACCAACTGAGACCATTGTCATAGCGGATGAAACCGCACGGGCAGACTGGGCAGCCGCTGATCTGCTGGCACAGGCTGAACATGATATTCTGGCTGCGGCCATCCTGCTAACACCTTGCAGGGAGGTAGCGGAATCTGTCCAAAATGAAATGGCTGCCTGGTTGGAAGGCAGAGACGGAACCAACCTCAGCCGGACTGAGATTTTCAACATATCTCTGCAAAACCGCAGCGGTGCGGTGATCACCCGGGATATATCCGAAGCCGTGGAACTTTCCAACCGCTATGGACCTGAACATCTAAATCTGGCCGTGCGTGACCCCTGGAATTACCTGGAAAAAGTGACCTGTGCCGGGGGTGTATTCGTTGGTGAAACATCCTGCGAAGTGATGGGTGATTATGTTGCCGGTCCCAGTCACGTTATGCCGACCGGTGGATCGGCGCGTTTTGCTTCCCCGTTGAATGTATGGGACTTCCTGCGTATCATCAGCGTGGTTGGCCTGAATACTTCTACTGCTGTAGACCTGGGTCGTAAAGCAGATATCATCGCCCGGTCTGAAGGGTTGGACGCACATGCCCTGGCTGGCCGTTTGCGGGGTGCATCACAGGAATAGCGAAACCTGAAAAAGTCCTTCATTAAATATAGGTCTTGCATCTTTGTAAAACTTTTATAAGAAGGTTCTGCCGGATATCCACTTTGCTTGACGCTCACATACCGGCATGGTATGATTCTTCCATACAAATTAGCACTCTCCTTATTAGAGTGCTAATTTTAGAAAAAGAAATGGATAGCCTGTCTGATCGCCAGAAAATGCTGCTGACACTCGTGATCCACGAGTTTACCCGAACGGCTGTGCCGGTCGGGTCTCAGTCGTTAGTTGACCATTACCATCTGGATCTCAGTTCGGCGACAGTACGCAATGAATTGGCCGCGCTTGAAGATATGGGGTATCTGCGTCAACCGCATACATCAGCCGGACGTTCTCCCACAGAAGATGGTTACCGTTACTTCGTGAGCCAGCTGCTGCAACAGACGGATCTTCCTGCCGAAACACGGCGAACGATCAGCCACCAGTTCTATCAAATGCGCAATGATTCAGACCAGTGGATGCGTCTGGCGGCATCGGTTCTGGCAAATCAATCACGGGCGGTTTCTCTGGTAACGGCTCCCCGTCCGGAGAATGCCATTCTTAAACATCTGGAGCTGATCTCCACCCGCGGCCATCAAGTTTTGATGGTCATGGTAATGACAGGCGGAGAAGTTCACCAAAAGATCTTTTCACTTAATGAGACCCATTCACAGGAACAACTCTCCAGTTCTGCGGCATCCATCACCCAGGCCGGTCAGGGTCTGGAGATTGACGCCTTAAAATCCATCCGACCCTTCCTTGACCCGATGACACAAATCATCCTGGATGCGATCCTGCCCGAAGTCAATCAGTCCACCCAATCACCCGTCAGCGAAGTATTTATGGACGGGATGACCAATGTGCTGGCCGAACCTGAATTCTCCGGGTCGGAAGATGCCCGCCGGGCTTTCCGCCTTCTTGAAGAACGCTCCATGTTGGATGACCTTCTCTCTCGTTCGGTCATCGGCAGCGCCGTTGGCGGTGTTCATGTGATCATCGGCGGTGATGGTGCCTGGGAGGAGCTTCGTCAATGTTCCATTGTCCTGGCCCGCTACGGAGCGCCCGGTCAGGCAACCGGCACATTGGGAGTTTTGGGACCGATGCGGATGTCGTATGCCCGGTCCATTTCTGCCGTCCGGTTTCTATCCGGATTACTTAGTGAACTTGTCAGCACAGGATTGGCTGATTAAATACCCTTCGAAGAGGTTGATACATGGCCGAAGAACATAAAAAACGAGAATCGAAACACAATACTGTAGATTCCCATCCACAAGAACCTGGAAGCAAACAGGAAACCGGTGAACCTGAAGAAGTTGTTCAACCGGAAGAACTGAATACCGAACTCGAAAAGGTTCGCAACGAATCCAGGGAGTATTTTGAGGGCTGGCAACGTGAACGCGCCGATTTCGCGAATTACAAGAAACGGATCGAGCGCGACCAGATGCAAATGGCCCAGGCCGTCAACGGGACGATCATAAAGAAATACCTGGTCGTTCTGGATGATCTGGAGCGCGCATTGAAGAACCGGCCGGTGGAACCCGAAGGCGCCAAATGGGCTGAAGGTATCGACCTGATCTACCGCAAGCTCCAGACCATTCTGGAAAACGAGAATGTAAAACGGATCCCGGCTGAAGATGCCGAGTTTGACCCCAACATTCACGAGGCCATTTCTCACGAAGATAGCCCTGACCATGAAAGCGGTCAGGTGATCGAAGTCTTACAACAGGGTTATATGCTCGGAGACCGTGTATTACGACCGGCTCTGGTTCGAGTCGCTAAATAGGAGGAACTCATGGGAAAAATCATTGGAATCGATCTTGGTACCACCAATTCGGTAGCCGCGGTGATGGTTGGCGGTGAACCGGTTGTCATCCCCTCGGCAGAAGGTGAACGCCTTGTTCCTTCTGTTGTGGCTGTTAATAAGAACCACGAGCGTCTGGTAGGGCGGGTTGCCCGCAACCAGGCAATCGTCAATCCGGAAAATACCATCTTTTCCATTAAACGCTTCATGGGACGTAAATTCGAGGACGCCGAAGTGCAGCGCACGATGAGCCGCGTTCCATATAAAGTGACCAAAGCACCAAACGGTGATGTTCGCGTAGTGCTGGATGGCAAGGAATACTCTCCGCCCGAAATTTCAGCCATGATTCTGGCTAAATTAAAGACAGATGCCGAAGCCTACCTCAGCGAGACCATCACCCAGGCCGTCATCACAGTTCCAGCTTACTTCAATGATGCCCAGCGTAATGCCACCAAAGATGCCGGGAAGATCGCAGGGCTTGAGGTTTTGCGCATCATCAATGAACCGACCGCATCCTCTCTTGCCTATGGTCTGGATAAGAAGAAAAACGAAGTCATTGCTGTGTATGACCTGGGCGGCGGCACATTCGATATTTCGGTTCTGGATGTTGGAGAAGGTGTGTTTCAGGTTCGCTCTACCAGTGGCGATACCTTCCTGGGCGGCGATGACTTCGACCTGCGCATCATGGACTTTCTCATTGAAGAATTTAAAAAGGACAATGGCATCGATCTGCACGCAGACCGCCAGGCTTTACAGCGTCTAAAGGAAGCTTCCGAGAAAGCTAAGATCGAACTCTCCACCATGATGCAAACCGAGATCAATCTGCCATACATTACTGCAGATGCCAGCGGACCGAAACATTTGTTGATCACCCTGACGCGCGCGAAACTTGAACAGCTGACCGGTGACCTGGTCACACGTTCACTGGACCCGGTGCGCCGTGCCATGTCAGACGCCAACCTGAAACCCGGCGATATCAATGAGGTCATTCTTGTCGGCGGCATGACCCGTATGCCCGCCGTACAGGAAGCTGTCAAAAAGGAATTCAACAAAGATCCACACAAAGGCGTCAACCCGGACGAGGTTGTGGCAGTTGGCGCAGCCATCCAGGCTGGTGTCCTCGGTGGTGAAGTTAAAGATATCCTGTTGCTTGATGTCACCCCGTTGAGCCTGTCTGTTGAAACCCTGGGCGGCGTATCAACCCCCATCATCGAACGCAACTCCACCATCCCCACCCGCAAGAGCCAGATATTCTCAACTGCGGCAGATGGACAAACCCAGGTTGAGATCCATGTCCTGCAGGGAGAGCGCCCTCTTGCTGTGGATAACAAATCCCTTGGCCGCTTCATTCTGGATGGAATTCCCTCGGCTCCTCGGGGAATTCCACAAATCGAAGTAACCTTCGATATTGACGCGAATGGTATTTTAAAGGTCACCGCACTGGATAAAGCGACCAACCGCAGCCAGCATATTACCATCACCGCCTCCTCCGGATTAAGCGAAGCTGAAGTTGATAAAATGCGGCACGAAGCGGAAGCCAATGCGGAAGCGGATATTAAACGCAAGGACCTGATCGAAGCCCGCAACCATGCCGATAACATGGTCTACACGGCTGAAAAGACCCTGAAAGACTTCGCCGACAAGATACCGGCGGAGATGAAAACCAAAACAGAAGACGGCATCAAGAAAGTCAAAGATGTCATCAGCAATGATGATCCTGAATCCATCAAAAAAGCCACAGAAGAACTTGGCTCGGTTGTCCAGAGTCTGGGAGCCAGTTTTTACCAGCAGCCCGGTGCCGAAGCCGGTCCGTCAGCTGAGGCAGGAGCCGGTCCGGAAACCGGACCCGGACCTGAAACTGAAGGTCCATCAGACGGCGATGTGGTTGATGGAGAATTCAAGAACGTGTAGTTGATTTATGACACAACGCGATTACTACGAAATCCTGGGTATTCCCCGAACGGCGACAGCGGACGATATCAAGTCCGCTTTTCGCCGTCTTGCCCGTGAATACCACCCTGATGTGAACAAATCAACAGACGCGGAAGAAAAATTCAAGGAACTCAACGAAGCCTACGCCGTTCTTTCTGATCCGGAAAAGCGGGCGGCTTTTGACCGCTATGGTTTTGCCGGTGTCAACAACATGGGCGGCATGCCGGATTTCACCAATGTCGGATTTGAAGAGATCTTTGAGGAATTCTTCGGGTTTGGCGGTTTTGGCGGTGGATCCCGACGGAAGCGCAATGCGCCCCGCCGTGGCGCCGACCTGAGTTACACATTGCAGCTATCATTCGAAGAAGCCTTTTCCGGTGTGGCCAAAGAAGTTGAAATTACCCGTGATGAGCCTTGTTCCACCTGCAAAGGAACCGGCGCCGAACCCGGAACCAGCCCGATCAAATGCAGCACCTGCGGCGGCCGGGGTGAAGTCAGACAAATGCGCCAGACCTTCATCGGTTCGATGGTTCAGGTAACCACCTGCCCCACCTGTAATGGTGCCGGTGAGGTGATCAATTCACCCTGCCAGGCCTGCCATGGACGCGGCGTTGAGAGGAAGAAATCCAAGAAGGTGATCAATGTCCCGCCGGGTGTTGATAATGGCACCCAGATCCGTCTGGCCGGGGAAGGCCAGCCCGGTTCATTCGGCGGTCCGAATGGCAACCTTTACTTTGAGGTTCAGGTCAAACAACACCAGTTCTTCCGCCGCAAGGGTGACGACATCTACCTGGATTACAGCATTAACATTGCACAGGCAGCCCTCGGTTACGAAGCGGAAATTCCGGTTATTGATGGGAAAACAAAACTGAATATTCCCATGGGAACACAACCCGGCAAGGTCTTTAATATTAGAGGCAAAGGGATGCCCCGCTTAAGGGGCAGCGGCCGCGGTGACCAGCACGTAGTGATCACCGTTGAAGTGCCCACACGGTTAAATGTCGAGCAGCGTAAAGCGTTCGAAGAGTTGAGCCGGGTCCTGGGAAATGAAGCCAAACCGACAGAACGCGGTTTTCTTGAATACCTGAAGGAGGTTCTCGGTGGCTGATCCCCGTTGGTTGGAAGTATCACTTACCGGCAGTGGCGAGATAGTGGAAGCTGTCAGCGAAGTACTGGGACGATTCGTCACCGGAGGCGTGGTTACTGAATCCGGCGTGGAATACCGCGGTGATGAGGATGAAGGTACGGCCGTTGGACCGGTCCGCATCTTTGGCTTCATTGTGGTGGATGAAAATCTTGAAACCACACGCCACAACCTGGAGGAAGCCATCTGGCATCTCGGGCAGATCCACCCGCTGCCGCCATTGGAATTCCGTTACATAAAAGACGAAAACTGGATGGCTGCCTGGAAGGAGCATTACCAACCCATTCCCATCGGGAAAAAGCTGCTGGTACTCCCCGCGTGGCTGCAAAATGAATATCCTGACCGGCTCGCCGTAAAGATTGATCCAAGCATGGCTTTCGGCACGGGAACCCATCCCACAACCCGTTTGTGTATGCAGGCGCTGGAAACCTACCAGGAAGCCAGCAAACCGGTCGTTGATGTAGGCTGTGGCTCGGGTATCCTGTCCATTACAGCCGCGCTTCTGGGCGCGCCGCAGGTTCTGGCAGTGGATATTGACAACGCTGCCGTTGTTTCCACCAAAGAGAATGCCCGGGCCAATGGAGTGCTCGAAATGATCGAAACCGGCATCGGGTCGGTCAGGGAGATCAAGAGTGGATTTTTCTCGCGAAAACGCGCACCGGTTGTCGTTGCCAATATTCTGGCTCCGGTGATCATCCGCTTGTTTGACGGGGGTCTGGGTGATCTGGTCCAACCCAAAGGGATACTGATCCTGTCGGGAATTCTGGCAGAACAGGCAGACACCGTCGAAGCTGCGGCTGTCGCAAAGGGTTTAACCCCGGTTGAACGTTTGCAGATCGACGATTGGGTTGCCCAGGTTTTCAGGAAATAGATACCGGTAGACGGTTTATTGCGGGTGGATGGTTTTTTCCATTCACCCGTTTTTTACTTGCGGGAATCAGGTTGGGATGCGTATAATTCGGGCATGTTTGATCTTATGCAGATCGGCAGATGGATTGTCATTGCCGGCATCGCGCTGATTGTGACCGGCGGACTGGTTTATCTCACAGGAAAATTTGGCGGCCTATCCAGCCTGCCGGGTACACTCAAATTTGAGGGTAGTGGATTCACCTGCGTATTCCCGTTGCTGGCGAGTATCATCCTCAGCATCATCCTTACGGTCGTGCTGAATTTAGTGGCCCGTTTGTTCAAATAAGCATCCTACAACCGGGTGACCTGTGCGCCGCGGTTGATCATCTCCAAATGGAATACCCGGCTTGCCAGACCGTTGGCATTGAAGCAAGCAGTCATGGCATCTGCCACAGATTCATTGCTGGCAGGCATGAATGCCACAATGCTGGGTCCCGCACCCGAAAGAGCCGCTGCCGCACCGGCATTATTGGCCGCAAGAATTGCTTCCGCCGCGCCCGGTACCATAGGCAGACGATACGGCTGGTGCAACCGGTCTTCCAGACCCTCTCGCAGCACATCAACATCACCACTCTGCAAACCATCCAGGATGGCAGGGATGCGTGAAAGGTTGAAAACCGCGTCAGCAACAGGGATCGCTTCAGGCAATGCGGCGCGCATATCATGGGTGGAAATATTTACAGCCGGCAGGATGACAACTACAGTTTCCGGTTCAACATCATAGAGAATGGTCCGGTAATTGCCATTCGTCTTTCGTACAGCCACCAGCCCACCGAAAATAGCCGCAGCCACATTATCCGCGTGACCTTCCAATTCGGCGGATAACTGCAGCCAGGTATCCTTGTTTTCATGCTCCGGAAGCAGGGTTGTAGCCGCGATGATGCCAATTAAACCGGCTGCCGCACTGGAGCCAAGTCCGGATCCGAGCGGGATGTGATTCTCGCAATGGAAAACAGCTCCAACCGGAGATTTTATGCCC
>CAYRHB010000062.1:0-9643 GCA_964424035.1 uncultured Leptolinea sp. | reverse complement strand
GTTTCTTGGTTTTTTCCGGGTTTTTTCCAATTTTAACGGGGGGGGTATTGGTGCCATTTCGGTTTCGGGGGGGTTTTTTTTTTCGGAATGGTAAAAAGCTGCAACCGGTGTTTTTATGCCCAGCTTTTCGGTTGTATCAAGGAATGAACGTACGATCAGGTTTTCTTCATTCTCCGGAAGGCAATCCGAGCCTTCCCCTTTTACCCGCACCCGAAATCCTTTGCCTCCAAATTCAACCTGTGCTTGATTCCACAGGTTAAGGGCAACAGCCAGACAATCAAACCCGGCTCCAAGGTTCGCGGATGTGGCAGGAACACGGATCTCTATCGCGGGAAGCTCATCGCTCATTATTTCTCCCCCATGATGGCTGCCTCAAGATCACCGGCTTTTGCCGGGATCAGCCGGGGCGCCGGCATGCTTTTGGCGATGATATCGGGATCCTTCATTCCGTGCCCGGTACAAACGATGGTTATCTTCTTGCCATCGGCATTGAATTTTCCCGCATTGATCTCATGCAGCAAGCCGGCCAAACCAGCCGCGGATGCCGGTTCAACCCATACGCCACTGGCAGCCAGCTTTCGCTGTGCCGCTAGGATCGCATCATCGGATACGGCAATGATGCGGCCTTTCGATTCTTCCGCTGCTTCCAACGCCTGCTCACCCCGTGCCGGTTTTCCGATGCGGATGGCTGTGGCGATTGTCTCCGGGTTTTCCACAGGATGTCCCAGCACCAACGGCGCCGATCCTTCTGCCTGTACACCCAGTATTTGTGGTTTGGGTGTACCTTTCAATTCATAATATTCTTTAAAACCCATCCAGTACGAGCTGATATTTCCGGCATTTCCCACCGGGAGGCACAACCAATCCGGCGAAAAACCAAGTTCGTCACAAATTTCAAAGGCAGCTGTCTTTTGCCCTTCCAAACGGTAGGGATTGAGAGAGTTGACCAACGCGATGGGAGTCCGATTGGAGATCTCAACCACCAGGCTGAGAGCGTCATCAAATGACCCGTCAATCTGGAAAACATCCGCACCGTATGCCACTGCGCCGGCCAATTTCCCGGCAGCCACCTTCCCTTTGGGGATGAGTACAATGGCCCGAACCCCGCTTCTGGCGGCATACGCCGCGGCAGAAGCAGCCGTATTACCGGTTGAAGCACAGATTACCGCTTTTGCGCCCCGTCCAATGGCTTCACTGATGGCTACCGTCATTCCCCGATCTTTAAACGAGCCGGTGGGATTCATTCCCTCGAATTTGACCCAGACCTTGCACCCTTTACCAAGTTCTTCCGCGATTTTTGGCATGGGAATCAGTGGAGTGCTGCCTTCCAATAAGGTTACTGTCTGAGTATGCTCCGGGATATTCAATAATGGACGATACCGGTCAATGACGCCTTGAACTACCATGGTTCTCTCCCTCTAACAAAAAATCCGGAGGGGTTTTCCCTCCGGAATGAAATTATAAACCCAAGTGGACTAGTCTTCAGGTAGTATTTCGAACGCAGTTGTGATTTCAGCCACACCGCTCAGGGTTGAAGCAACAGAACAGTATTTCTTCTCAGAAAGCTCGATAGCCTGAGCAATATCCTTTTCCTGAATACCCTTCGCTTTGACCTTGTAGGTCAGGTGTATCTTTCGGAAAGTCCAGGGAGGATCCGCGTCCTGTTCAGCACTGACTGAAACTTCCATAAATTGCAGTGGCGTCCTTTTTTTGGCCATGATCTCTACAACATCAACTGAACTGCAGGATGCCAGTGCCACCAACAGCAGTTCGGATGGTTTCATCCCCACCCCTTCATCTGTGGTGGATAGGACTACCGAATGATTGGTGGAATCGATCCCCACGAATTGTTTTCCACCGATCCATTTCACTTTTGCTGAACTCATGTATCGCCTCCTTTCATCATGCCGCTTTTGATAGCAGCCCGATCAACTCATCCATGATCCGTCGGTTGGCTTTCGAATCCGCAGGATCAACCGATTCTACACAGCTCGAGATATATTCCCGGATAAAGAATAGATTGGCAGAATGCACAGCCGCCTTTACAGATGCCAGTTGTTGGACCACTTCCTTGCAGTCACGGTCTTCATCCAGCATATTCTGTATTCCCCTGACCTGACCTTCAAGTCTCCGCAGGCGAGTCCGCATTTCGTGTTTGGCATTTTCATCTGGCAAGTTCATTTCATCTCCCGGCACACGGCCGAAATGGTTTTATCCAGCTCAAGTAAATCCACCGCCGCCACCACAACCGGAGGAAACGCTTCCCATGGTCCCGGACGATGTACCAGCACCCCGTGAGGCAAACAACGATATCTTCTTTCGGCTATGATTGCTTCCACAGGCCGGACATTCCTGTTCGCTATCCGCATCTGAAAAAGTAACCCGTTTTTCGAATTGGTTATTACATTCTTCACAAACATATTCATAAAGCGGCATATATGTTCTCCTACCAATATTATACTATAGGGGAGTATACCATAGTTCACCAATACGTCAACACAAATCTGATTAGCACATATTTACTACTTGACAATTGAACGGTTGTTCTGGTATAGTATTTCTATATAGTTTTATAAGGAGGATTGTACTATGCCAAGAAGGACTGTTGGTTTGAGTGACCGCCATAGGAAGATCATGGAATTTCTGACATCCTTCGTTGAGAAGAACAGTTACTCTCCTTCCATCCGGCAGATTGGTGAGAGCATTGGTGTCAAATCCACTTCACTTGTGGATTACTATCTGAATTATTTGGAACAGGAAGGTTATATCGCCCGTGATGGCCGTGTGTCACGCAGCATTCGGGTTTTCAAACCCGTGTATCCGAAAGCCGGTGGACCCGCCCCCAACCCGGAAATCCTTCACGGACAATCTGCATCCGCCTCGCTCAGCGATATTCTCCGCATCCCCGTTTTTGGCCGGATTGTTGCCAGCGCTCCCCTTCCCATGCCGCCTTCAGATATGGCCTACTTTGATTCCGAATCATCTGTTGAGATCGCCCGCAGTCTGCTGCCTCCAAAAGAGAAAATCAGTGAGTTGTTCGCGCTTGAAGTTGACGGTGATTCCATGATCGATGCCATGGTCAACGATGGGGATATCGTTGTAATGAAACAGGCGCAGGACGCCGTCAATGGGGATATGGTTGCCGTGTGGTTGGATGATGAAAATTCCACCACATTGAAATATTTCTATAAAGAGAACAATCGTGTTCGTCTGCAACCGGCCAACCCATCCATGAAACCCATCCTTGTTGATAATCCATCGGCCTTACGTATTATGGGTAAAGTTGTGATGGTGATCCGGCAGGTCAAATCAGTGGCTGTATAAATTTTTTAAACATTAAAACAAAACGAGGGCTCACAATGAGCCCTCGTTTCATATTCATAGTCAGCCCTTAGGCTAATTCGACCACACCACCGGCAGCCTCGAGTTTGCTCTTGGCATCGGTAGCAACTTCCTTGGAAACAGCGGAGAGAACTTTTGAACCCGCGGTTTCGGCCATGTTTTTGGCCTCGACCAGACCCAGGGAGGTCAGGGTGCGGATGACTTTGATGACATCGATCTTCTTGGGACCGGCATCTTTCAACACGACATCGAATTCAGTCTTCTCTTCGACGGCTTCAGCGGCAGCGGCGGCAGGAGCACCGGCAGCGGCAACAGCCACAGGAGCGGCGGCGGAAACGCCCCACTTCTCTTCGAGAGCTTTTACCAACTCAGCGGCTTCCAAAACGGAAAGGGCGCTCAGTTCATCAATAAGTTTAGCTAAATCAGCCATTTTAAATCTCCTTACAGATTATGTTTGAAAATATGACTCAGGCTGCCTGGGGAGCGCCCTGATCAGAATATGCTTTAACTACAGCGGCCAGCGAACGGGCCGGTTCCGCCAATGTGCGGACAAGTTTGGACGCGGGAGCCTGCAGAACACCCAGCAGGGTGGCGCGCATAACCGGGAGCGGCGGCAAATCAGCCAGCGCTTTAACCTGCGCAGCATTCAACAGTTCCTTCTCCAGGTATCCGCCACGAAGTTTGAAGATCTCAGAGTTTTTAGTAGCGTCAGAGAAGATCTTCGCCAGGGCGGGGGCGTCTGAATACGCAAACCCGACCAGTAACGTTCCTTCAGCTTTTGTCACGTCTTTGTAACCGGCGTTGGTCATGGCCATTTGCATCAACGTGTTTTTCACAACATGAGCTTCGCTGCCAGTCTCGCGTACTTTCGCGCGCAGGGCATCGATGTCTTTCATGGTCATCTTGTTATATTCAAGCATGAAGATCGCCTGGCTCTTACCCAACCAGGATTCGTAATCAGATAACAGTTTGGTTTTATGCTTTTTTGAGAATGCCAATGAATGTCACCTCCTTTCGTCTCATAATAAAAAATCTTTGCCGGATTTTGCTCCGGCAAAGACATTCGTACAGAATAAATGGACGGATCCATTTTGAATGTCTCCACCTCGGCCGGATATTAAGCCGCCATGCGGCACCAACTATCTACGGTGAAGGAAATGTTCTTTTAACGACGGGTTATTATACCCTGATTACTCTCCTGCAGCCATGGCTAACGCCTGATTGGGATCAACTTTGATGCCGGGTCCCATGGTGGAAGCCAGAGTAATGCGTTTGATATAGGAGCCTTTTGCGGCTGCCGGTTTGGCTTTCTTAATCGCATCCATGAAGGAAGCCAGGTTCTCAACCAGTTTTTCTGTGGAAAATGATACTTTTCCCAGAGGAACGTGGATATTGGCGGTTTTATCCAGACGGAATTCAACACGACCGGCTTTGGCTTCCTGGATGACACGGGGCAGGTCTTCAGGACCCACGACCGTACCGGCTTTGGGGTTCGGCATTAGGCCGCGGGGACCTAGAACACGTCCCAGCTTGCCGGCTTTACCCATCATGTCGGGGGTGGAAATGGCGACATCAAATTCGGTCCAACCGCCGGCGATCTTGTTGATCCACTCATCCGAGTCGGCGATCACATCAGCACCACCTTCGGTTGCCTTGGCAACGCCTTCGCCCTGGGCGAAAACCAGAACGCGGACGGTTTTACCAAGACCGTTGGGTAGAACGACTACATCACGGATCATTTGGTCGGCCTGCCGGGGATCAAGCCCCATGCGCAGGTGGATTTCCATTGTTCCATCGAAATTGGTTGTGCTGGTTTCTTTTACCAGTGCGACAGCTTCTTGCGGAGAATAATATTTGTTGCTGTCTATTTTCTGCTTTACAGCATTGTATTTCTTGCCATGTTTGGTCATAATTTCTCCTTAGTGGTGCGAACGGACAGACTGGCTGCCCTCCCACAATTTCTTAGTCAACCACCGTCAGGCCCATATTGCGGGCAGTGCCTTCGATCTGTTTCATGGCACCCTCGATATCATTGGCGTTCATATCCTTGAACTTGAATTCGGCAATTTCGCGGATTTGGGCTTTGGTGACCTTGCCCACTTTCTCGCGATTGGGTACACCGGAACCCTTTTCAATTCCTGCCGCTTTTCGCAGAAGAACACCGGCAGGCGGGGTTTTCAAGATAAAGGTAAATGAACCATCGGTATAAACCGTGATCTCCGCAGGAATGATCTCGCCGGCTTTATTTGCCGTGCGGGCATTGTATTCCTTGCAAAAGGCCATGATGTTGATACCGTGTCCGGCCAGAGCCGGGCCGATGGGGGGCGCCGGATTTGCTTTACCGGCAGCGATCTGAAGACGTACGACTGCTTTTAGTTTCTTTGCCACAGTTTCACTCCTTTGTGGTTATAACGGGTGATAAAAAGGGAGACACCCTCCCACATGATCAGGCTTTTTCGCCTGTTTATGCCTTTTCTACCTGCAGGAAATCCAGTTCAACCGGAGTTTCCCGCCCGAAGAAATTGACCATGACACGAACCTTGTTCCGGTTCTGATCAATTTCGGACACTGATCCGCGGAAGTCGTTGAAAGGACCATCCACAATGCGGACTCTTTCGCCGATCTTGAATGATACTTTGATATGTGGAGCTTCCGCTTCCATACGGCGCAGGATCTGGCTTACCTCTTCCGGCCGCAGGGCGGTCGGCTGGTTTCCCATCCCGACAAACCCGGTTACTCCCGGAGTATTGCGGACCACATACCAGGATTCTTCCGTCAGGATCATGTTGACCAGAACATATCCGGGGAAAACATGACGTTCCACCGTGCGGCGTTTTCCGTCTTTGACTTCGATTTCTTCCTGAGTCGGAATAACGACATCGAAGATCATTTCCTTCATGTCCATGGTTTCAATACGCTGTTCCAGGTTATGCCGAACCTTGTTCTCATAACCGGAATAGCAATGAATGACATACCAGTTGCGGGTATCGCTGGGTGTTATCTGCCCGCTTTCCTCATCAATTGCATTTGACGAAACGGAAGATTCCACCTGGCGGGGTTGTTTCACCGCCGGTTCCGGCGCGGGGGTTTCAGCTTCCTCGCGTTCGTCCCGTTCAAACTCGTCTTGAATTTCCATTCATTCTCCTACAACCGGACCCAATCCGGTCGACAACTCAGGCAAGGATCAGTGTGATGAGGGTTGAGAAAACAAAATCAAGCAGGCCAAGTACCATGCTCATAACGAACATAACCGCGACAACGATCTTTGTCAGCCGCCATGCTTCCTGACGCGTTGGCCATGAAACTTTGCGTAACTCGCCCGTTGTTTCGCGGGACCATCGCTTGAAAGCATTTGGCTGCTTTGCTTTTTGAATTTTATCGGCCACGCATCACTCCTCAACTCGGTTTCTTTCTTGACAAAGCGCCGTCTTGTGGACGGCGCCTGCCACATAAGGCAGGCCAGGTAGGAATCGAACCCACAACCCCCGCTTTTGGAGAGCGGTGCTCTGCCAATTGAGCCACTGGCCTATGCAGTGTGCCGGACGACTTTCCATCTTGCGTCCGGCTGCTGCTGGTATCTTTGCTTACTTCGTCTCGCGATGCAATGTATGTTTCCTGCAACGAGCGCAGTATTTGTTCAGTTCCATCCGATTCGGATCATTACGGCGATTCTTTTCGGTGGTGTAATTGCGTTCCTTGCATTCAGTGCACGCAAATGTAATAACCGGTCGAATGTCTTTCTTTTTTGATGCCATGATTATACCCCGGCCTGCTCTTCAGGCCGAATTCCTTTCACTTCACTACGCGATAATCTTGGTGATGACACCCGCGCCAACGGTCAAGCCGCCTTCGCGAATGGCGAATTTCGATCCCTGTTCCAACGCCACTGGAATGATCAATTCCACTTCCATGTTCACGTTGTCGCCGGGCATAACCATTTCTACACCTTCGGGCAGCTTGATGTTGCCCGTTACATCCATCGTCCGGATATAGAATTGCGGGCGGTAGCCGCTGAAGAATGCTTTGTGCCGTCCGCCTTCTTCTTTCTTCAACACGTACACTTCCGCCATGAATTTCGTGTGCGGGGTGATGCTCGCCGGTTTCGCGATCACCATGCCGCGTTCCACATCGGTGCGCTCAATTCCGCGCAGCAGCAGGCCCAGGTTGTCTCCGGCCATGCCTTCGTCCAACAGTTTGTGGAACATTTCCACGCCCGTGCACACCGAGTTCATGCTCTTCTCGCGCAAGCCTACAATTTCCACCGGCTCGCCAACTTTGATCTTGCCACGGTCCACACGTCCCGTCACCACTGTGCCGCGTCCCTTGATCGAGAACACGTCTTCCACCGGCATCATGAACGGTTTGTCCACCGCGCGCTCCGGCGTCGGGATGTATTCATCCACCACCCGCAGCAGCTCTTTGATGCTCGCGTATTCCGGCGCATTCGGGTCGGTTGAGGTGCATTCCAGCGCCTGCAGGGCCGAACCGCGTACGATCGGGGTCGTGTCGCCCGGGTATTTGTATTCATTCAGCATTTCGCGCAGTTCCATCTCAACCAGTTCGAGCAGTTCCGGATCGCCCATCTGGTCAATCTTGTTCAGGTATACGACGATGCTCGGCACTTCCACCTGGTACGCCAGCAGAACGTGCTCTTTCGTCTGCGGCATCGGGCCGTCTGGCGCCGCTACCACCAGGATCGCGCCGTCTACCTGCGCCGCGCCCGTGATCATGTTCTTGATGTAATCGCGGTGTCCCGGCATGTCCACATGCGCGTAGTGCCGGTGCTCGGTTTCGTATTCCACGTGCGCAATGTTGATCGTGATACCACGCGCTTTTTCTTCCGGCGCGTTGTCAATTTGATCGTAGGCTTTAAATTCCGCCCCACCCAGGAATCCGCAATATTTCGTGATGGCCGCCGTCAATGTCGTCTTCCCATGGTCAATGTGTCCCATGGTCCCCACATTCACATGCGGTTTTGATCGGTCAAATTTCTGCTTCGCCATATGGTACGCTTCTCCTTAATAATTGCAGGTAGTAATAGTTGGATTATTTCAGAACTTTTTCCGCTACCGATTCTGAGACCGGTGCGTAATGGTCAAATTCCATGGTGAAAACACCACGTCCCTGGGTTGATGAACGCAGGTCGGTGGCATAGCCGAACATTTCGGCCATGGGAACCTGGCAGCGGACTGCCTGTGCGTTTCCGGGGCGTACTTCAGTAGCCTGGATGATCCCGCGGCGGGAACTCAGCTGTCCGAGGACATCACCAAAATATTCTTCCGGGACAACAGCTTCAACCTTCATAATCGGTTCCAGCAATACAGGGGCACCCTTTTGCATGGCTTCTTTGAAACCAAGAATGGCTGCCATTTTGAAGGACATTTCACTGGAGTCAACTTCATGGAAGGATCCGTCTATTAGTTGGATCTTCATGTCAGTCACCGGGTATCCACCCAGCACACCGCTTTCGGATGCTTCTTTGACACCCTTTTCAACAGCTGGAATGTACTCACGGGGAATGGCTCCACCGGTGATCTTTTCTTCAAACACGATCCCTGATCCGGTTTCACCCATTTCAAGGTTGAAAACCACATGGCCGTACTGGCCATGTCCGCCGGATTGCTTCGCGTATTTGTAGGAAAACTTTTGTACAGGACGCGTGATGGTTTCACGGTAGGCAACACGCGGTTTACCGATGTTTGCCTGCACACGAAATTCACGCAGCATGCGGTCGACCAGAACATCCAGGTGCAACTCGCCCATACCCTTGATGATGGTCTGGCCGGTATTCTCATCCGTCTGAACCTGGAAAGTCGGGTCTTCCTCAGAAAGTTTCTGTAAAGCCTCTGCCATTTTATCCTGGTCATTGGTGGTCTTCGGTTCGATGGCCACAGAAATGACAGGTTCCGGGAAGCTGATGGCTTCCAGGGTAATGGTATTGGCAGCATCACACAGGGTATCACCCGTGAAACTCTCTTTCAGGCCAAGAACAGCAGCAATATCACCTGCCAGAACTTCCTGGATATCTTCACGCCGGTCTGCATACATGCGGATAAGGCGACCGATACGTTCCTTGCGGCCTTTTATCGAGTTGTAGACCATGGAGCCGGCTGTGATCTTGCCGGAGTAAACACGGAAGTAAGCCAACCGTCCAACATATGGATCGGTGACGATCTTGAAAACCAACGCGCTCATAGGCGCATCATCTTCCGGAGGACGGCTGATCTCTTCGCCGGACACTGGATTGGTCCCCTTTACTGCAGGAACATCCAACGGAGAAGGCAGATAATCAATTACAGCG
>CAYRHB010000061.1:0-21261 GCA_964424035.1 uncultured Leptolinea sp. | reverse complement strand
AACACCCATTCAGGGGTTGTTCTATGCCAGCATGAGCCAGGTCTACCCGTGGGATAGAGGGACAAATTTCGCCGTAGAGATAGGCCGGAATGCGGCCAAACTCATCCTGACGGACTCGCAAAAATGATTCCCGACTCGAAATCGATTTGAGTTTCTTCTAGAATAATTCATTCTCCACACCCCCCAATTAAAGGGGTAGGAATCGATTTTTAAGCACCAACCCCCATATATGGCTAAATAAAATCTGAATAAATCCTATACATGGCAAGAACACAAATTCGAACTTGGAATCTTAAGGATTCACAAATAGGGTTTTCTTTAAGATTAATAACCTTAAATTTTCGGGTTTTTTTAGGCAATCGTAGCCAATTCACCTTGTTTGACAATTCCCTTTTTGATAGAATTTGGTAGTGAATTAGAGGGGAACGCCCCCAGGCATTTTCACCCCCATTATCTGAGAATCATAGCCGGATTAATCCCATTGCCACGCAGTGGGCTTTCTTATCGACTGCCTTTTTCAGACGCAACACAGAATCTTTGATCGGAGACCATTTGATGATTAATCCACAGTCCGCATGGCAGGCAACACTTGGCCAGCTTCAAATGGAAATGCCCAAAGCCAATTTTGATACCTGGGTCCGCAGTACAGAATTGATCAATTATGAGAAGAACCTGTTCACCATCGGGGTTCAAAACGCTTATGCCCGTGACTGGTTGGAAACCCGTCTTACCAGCACGGTCTCCCGGATCCTGACCGGCCTCATGGATTCCAGCCAGACTGTGCGGTTTATTGTCTGGCAAAAGAACATTGAACCCGCTGTTGATGAAGCCCTGATTGAAAACGAAATCGAAGAAGAGCAGCGTGAGACGGAAGTCCGTACAAACCGCACGCTGAATCCCAGGTATACATTTGATACCTTTGTTGTCGGTCCCAGCAACCGGCTGGCCCATGCAGCCAGCCTGGCTGTGGCAGAAAATCCCGCCCGCGCCTATAACCCCCTGTTTTTATACGGCGGTGTGGGGCTGGGAAAAACCCATATGCTGCAAGCCATCGGCAACGCGACAAATGCCCGTAATTTGTCGGTGCTTTATGTTTCATCAGAAGACTTTACCAATGACCTTATCAATGCCATTCGCAGCCACAATACCAATCATTTCCGTGACCGGTACCGCAAAGCCGACATTTTGCTGATCGATGATATTCAATTCATCGCCGGGAAGGAATCAACCCAGGAAGAATTCTTCCACACTTTCAATGCCCTGCATGGAGCCAATAAACAGCTTGTAATTTCTTCTGACCGACCCCCGAAGGCCATGGTCACCCTTGAAGAACGGCTGCGTTCACGCTTTGAATGGGGTCTGACGGTGGATATCCAACCGCCTGACCTTGAAACCCGCATGGCAATCTTGCGGTCAAAAGCCGAACGTGCCGGAAGACAGGTCCCCAATGAGATCATTGAAATGATCGCCCGCCAGATCCAATCGAATATCCGCGAACTGGAAGGCGCCCTGACCCGTGTACTGGCCTTTTCCGACCTGAGCGGGATGCCGCTCACCACCCAACTGGTTACTTCAGCCCTGGCCGATTTGTTGCCGCAACACAGTTCCATGGAACCACGCCAGGTGGTCACCACTGTAGCCCGCGCCTTTGGCGTCACTACAGAGCAAATGCTCGGCCGCGACCGTTCCCGCGGGGTGGCTTTACCACGCCAGGTAGCCATGTACCTGTTGCGTGAAGTCGCCAATGTCTCCCTGCCACAAATCGGGCAGGCGCTTGGCGGTCGTGACCACACTACTGTGATGTATGCCTGTGAAAAGGTTGCCGACCTGATCGAACGCGACGATCATCTCCGCCGTCAGGTTGTGCAATTGCGCGATCAGTTGTTTGGCCGGACGCCGATGGCCCTGTAATATCAATGTCACATCATTGCGCCGAAAAACCGGAACATTGTTCCGGTTTTTCCTTTAATTATTGAGCATCCACCGGGTCGTTGTTTGATATGATTGGTGAGATCGTATGACCGCAAAGACCCTGATGATCCTTGGAACCATGTCTTCAGCCGGTAAAAGCCTGCTGGTTACCGGTCTATGCCGTTTATACGCACGCCGGGGTATTCGGGTTTGCCCATTCAAAGCGCAGAACATGAGCAACAATGCGGCTGTGTGTTCCGGGGGAGAAATTGGCCGGGCGCAGGCTGTTCAGGCGTATGCTTCAGGAATTGAACCGTACGTGGATATGAATCCCATTCTTCTAAAGCCCGAAGCTGATTCACGCAGCCAGGTCGTAATCCATGGAAAAGTCCTGGATACATTGAGCGCCGGTGATTATTATTCCCGCAGGCAGAATCTCTGGCAATCAGTCACAGAAAGTATCGACCGTCTGAAAGAAAAATATGATTTGCTCATCCTGGAAGGCGCCGGCAGTCCGGCAGAGATCAACCTCAGAAAAAATGATGTTGTCAATCTGGCAGCCGCCCGGTATGCCAGTGCCCCCTGTCTACTTGCGGGGGATATTGACCGCGGCGGTGTATTCGCCCAATTGCTTGGAACCCTCTGGCTCTTAGATGATGAAGACAACCGCCTGATCCGGGGATTGATCGTCAACAAGTTCCGGGGGGATGCAAACCTGTTTTCAGATGGGATCCGGATGCTGGAAGAAAAATCAGGCCGTCCGGTAATTGGCGTTGTGCCCTTCATTCATTCCCATGGTATGGCGGAGGAAGACGCGGCTGTCATCACCCACAGCAAGGCATCAAATCCTGAAAAGGATATTGCCGTCATCCACCTGCCCCATATCAGCAATTTCGATGATCTTGACCCGCTCCAGCTGGAAGAGGGAGTCAATCTGCATTTTACTGGCAGCGTCGATCAGCTAATAAATCCGGCCGCCATTATCATTCCGGGCAGCAAAAGCACAATATCGGATATGCAGTGGTTGAAAGAGAACGGCCTGTCACAGAGAATCTGTGAACTGGCTGCCGGGGGAACAGCTGTCGTCGGGATATGTGGAGGGTACCAGATACTGGGGAAGGAGATCACGGACGAACAGGGAGTTGAATCAAACCTGATGTCCATTGAAGGTTTGGGATTATTACCGGTAACTACAACCCTTTTACCCACTAAAACGACCACGCGCAGTCAGGCATCCATCCTGGCAGGAACCTTCCTACAGGGTATCTGCGGTCAACCGGTATCCGGGTATGAAATTCATACGGGACAGACCCGGTCCATCAGGCCTTTATTCGAGATCAAATCACGCGAGAACAACCCGGTAAACGAACCCGACGGAAGCATTTCGGAAAACGGGCGTATCTGGGGCACATATTTGCATGGGATTTTTGAGAATGACAATCTACGAACGGCATGGCTCGAAAGCCTGAATACTCGCAGCTCTGGGAAAAATTTTAAAGCGGCCAGAAGTGCCTCCTATGACCGGCTGGCGGATGTTCTGGAATCATCCCTGAACATGCCTCAGTTGGATGCGATTATCGAAGAGGGAGTTCAATAACGTGCCTGCTCCGTTGGCCGGTTTGATTGCCGCCGTTCTATTGGACCTCAGTCTGGGCGACCCGCCGAATTGTGTACACCCGGTGGTTGCCATGGGGACCTATATCCGCCTGGTGTCCGGAGCCTTTAATACAGGCAGTACCCAACGCCGGGGATGGGCAGGAGCAACTCTGCTCGTTTCCGGGATTGTGTTGTTTTCCCTGCCTTTTGTTCTCCTTCAAATTATTCTGCCCTCTTTTCCTTACTGGGTGCAGGTTATTCTGACCGCCATATTCCTCAAGGCGACTTTTTCGTTCCGCAGATTAATCTCCGCAGTCAGGCAGGTGCAATCCGCGTTGAAGAACGCGGACCTGGATGAAGCCCGCCGGTTGACCGCCTGGCATCTGGTCAGTCGGGAAACAGGCCAATTATCCCGCGGACATGTGGCATCCGCCGCGATCGAATCACTGACAGAAAACCTTACCGACAGTTTCCTGTCTCCACTCCTGTTTTTTGCGGTTGGAGGGCTCCCCCTGGCATGGGCGTACCGGTTTGTGAACACAGCCGATGCGATGATCGGGTACAGGAATGAAGATTTTGAGTATTTTGGAAAAGCGGCAGCCCGTCTGGACGATATATTGAACTGGATCCCGGCCAGGACCGCCGGTTTACTACTGGTGGTTTCTTCCCTGTTGTCAGGGATGAATCCTGTCAATGCCTGGAAAATTCTGTGTGAACAGCATAGCAAAACAACCAGTCCCAATGCCGGGTGGACCATGTCTGCGGCAGCCGGGGCGTTATGTGTGATACTGGAAAAACCGGGAAATTACCGGCTTGAAGGTGGTTCCAACCTTCCGGTTGAACAGGATATTTCCCGGTCCATCCGGTTGGTCAGTGTTGCGATGGTGCTCAGTTTATTACTTTGTGGAGGAATTTTCATTGCCATCCATTACGTCTCATGAAGATCATGGCGGTCTAAACCCGGCTGAATTGAAATCACTGGGAATCAACGAGGACGGGATACTGGATTTCTCTGTCAACAGCAATCCCTTCGGCCCATCGCCGCGCGTACTGGAAGCCATCCAGAATGTGGATGTGTCCAAATACCCGGACCGGTTTTGTGCAGAATTATCATCCCGTCTGGCTGAAGTCAATTCTGTGGATCATGATGAGATCTTTCCCGGCAACGGAACGGCGGAATTGATCTGGCTGACTATCATGGCTCATATAAAACCGGAGGACCGGGTTCTGATTCAGGGTCCAACATTTGGCGAGTATGCGCGGGCTGCAAAGCGATTGGGAGCAGATGTGATTGAACTGCGTGCGGAACCGCCCTTGTTTTCACCGGATATTGATCAGCTTTTGGAGAAGATCCAATCTGTGGAGCCTAAGCTGGTCTTTGTGTGCAATCCCAATAACCCGACCGGATACCTGCTTTCTGAAGACGAAATACATAGAATCGCGCAGGCGTGCGGCAATAAAACCCGGTTGGTGCTGGACGAAGCATACAGGGCTTTTACCGGGCAGGGATTCTTTGGATATGTCCCGGGGGGAAATGTGATCCGGTTACGATCCATGACCAAAGATTTCGCCCTGGCCGGCCTCCGGCTTGGATACGCCCTCGCAGACGGGGAAATTCTGTCCACCATGAAAAATCTGCAGCCCGCGTGGAGTGTCAATGCCCTGGCGCAGGCTGCGGGATTGGCTGTATTGGATGACCTTGAATACTATGAAAATAGTTTGAAAGATCTTTACCTTGAGCGTGACCGGTTCTTTACTGCCCTGTCAACCATAACCGCAAAACCGGTTTACTCATCCACGCATTATTGTGTCATACAAACCCCGGAAGAGGCGGGAATGATCCGGAAACTTCTGCTGCAAAAGTCCATTCAGGTACGCGATTGTGCCTCCTTTGGTCTTCCTTATCACATACGCCTCTCCACCCAAAAGCCGGAGGCGAATTCCCGCCTTCTGGATGAATTGCGCTTCATTTTTCATACCTGAGCTTTAACGCCGCTATGGCTCAACCACGACAAGCAAAAAAGGTGAAAGTCCTTGACTCTGTGCCATTCTCCGGTAAAATACAGGCAATGAAATTCGAGCTGCGAATCCGACGAAACCTGTCTCACCCTCATCTCCGGATGGTTGGGTAGGTTTTGTTGGACTGATGATACGAAAGCAGGATCATAACTCAGTACACGCAAGCCCCGCCGCACCGGCGGGGTTTTTTGTTATTATTTTCAGGAGGAATACATGAACGGAAAGAAAGAAGCAAAGAAAGTGGTTCTGGCATACTCAGGTGGATTGGACACCTCGGTGATCGTCCCCTGGTTGAAAGAAAATTATAACTGTGAAGTGATCTGCTATTGTGCTGATGTTGGTCAGGCGGAAGAACTGGAAAACCTGGAACCCCGCGCCAAACAACAGGGTGCCAGCAAGGTCATCCAGCTTGATCTGCGGGAAGAGTTCTGCAAAGATTACCTGTGGCCCATGTTGAAATCAGGAGCAGTTTATGAGCGGAAATACCTGCTTGGAACATCCATTGCCCGTCCGCTCATCGCCAAGAAACAGGTTGAGATCGCCTGGGCGGAAGGCGCTGATGCCGTGGCACACGGCTGTACCGGAAAAGGCAACGACCAGGTACGCTTTGAACTGGCTTTCACCGCGCTTGATCCGCGCCTGAAGATCATCGCTCCCTGGCGCGAATGGAACATCCAATCGCGCGAAGATGCCCTGGCATACCTCGCTTCTCACAATCTCCCCGCGCCTACCAAGAACCCCTCATTCTTCAGCCGTGACCGCAACCTGTGGCATATATCGCATGAGGGCGGCAATTTGGAAGATGCCAATAGTGAACCGGTGGAAGACATGTATGTGCTTTCCCAATCGCCCTTCAACGCGCCGAATGAACCCGAAACCGTTGAGATCACATTTGAACAGGGCGAGCCGGTCGCCCTCAATGGTGTGCCAACCGCTCCTGTTAAACTGGTGGAAACCCTGAATGAACTGGGTGGAAAACATGGCATCGGCCGGATTGATCTGGTGGAAAACCGGCTGGTCGGCATGAAATCACGCGGTGTGTATGAAACCCCCGGTGGAACCATTCTGAGTTTCGCTCACAAAGAACTGGAATCAATTACCCTTGACCGCGAGACCATGCATTATAAGGATGTCCTGTCCCACAAATATGCCGAAGTGGTGTATTTTGGTCTGTGGTTTACCCCGCTTCGTGAAGCCATGGACGCGTTCTTCCAGTCAACCCAGAAGGTTGTCACCGGCTCAATCAAAGTAAAATTATATAAAGGCAACATGATGGTTGCCGGACGTAAAAGCCCTTATACCCTGTATCGTGAAGAATTTGCCACTTTTGGACATTCACAGGTGTATGACCACACCGACGCAGCCGGTTTTATCCGCCTGTTCGGACTTCCTTCCAAGGTTCAGGCCATGATGAAAGGCCTGGGAGAAGGCATCCCGCCGGTACCCGCCGAAAAGATCATCCGTGATTAAGGAGAGAATATGACGCTTTGGTCAGGCCGTTTTCGCGCCGGGCTTGATTCCCTGGCATCCGTTTTGAACAACTCTTTGCCGGTGGATAAGCGTCTGTATGCAGAAGATATCCGCGGCAGCCAGGCCTGGGCACGGGCACTGGCTGCCGCCGGTGTTTTGACATCCACAGAAACCGGAAATCTTGTGGATGGTCTTCAAGATATTCTTGAAGAAATGGAATCCGGCGCATTCAAGTTCCATGATAATGACGAGGATATTCACACAGCGGTGGAACGCCGGTTGACCGAGCTGGTTGGACCGGTAGGTGGGAAGCTGCACACCGGCCGCAGTCGGAATGACCAGGTGGCCACTGATTTCCGTCTCTGGTTGGAGACAATGTCAAAAAAAATGGATGCCGCCATTGTGAATCTGCAAAAAGCGCTCATCCATCGGGCGGATGCCGATCTGGGCATCATCATTCCAGGCTACACGCATTTTCAGCAGGCACAACCCATTCTTTTAAGCCACTGGTGGCTCAGCCATTTCTGGTCATTGCAACGCGACCGGGAACGCCTGCAACAGTTAACCGGACGGGCTTCCGTACTGCCCCTGGGAAGCGCAGCCCTGGCCGGCACAACCTTCCCGATCGACCGCTTCGCCCTGGCACAGGACCTTGGCTTCCAAATACCCTCACCCAATTCACTGGATGCAACATCAGACCGTGATTTTGCCGTTGAGTTCCTGTTCTGGGCATCACTTTGCGGAGTTCACCTCAGCCGCCTGGCAGAGGCCTTGATCCTGTACAGCACCATTGAATATGGTTTTGTCACCATGGCCGATGAATACTCTACCGGGTCCAGTCTGATGCCCCAGAAGAAAAATCCGGATATGCTGGAACTTACCCGTGGAAAAGCCGGAACATTTACCGGACTGTTGACCGGGTTGCTGGCTACCCTGAAAGGGCTGCCCTCCGCCTATGACAAAGACCTTCAAGAGGATAAAACCGCCGTCTTCGAAGCCGCCGATACCATGGAGGTTTTACTGCCGGTGATGGAGGGTGTGATTTCAACACTGACAGTCAACGCGGACCGCTGCCGGCAAGCTATCCACCCGGCAGTGCTGGCCACCGATCTGGCCGATTATCTCGTGGTGAAAGGCGTTCCTTTCCGCAGCGCGCATGAAGCCGTTGGTAAAGCGGTGCGGCTGGCGGAAGAGAAGGGGGAGAATCTCACCACACTTTCATTGGAAGACTACCAGTCCATCCATCCGGCTTTCATGGAAGACCTTTACACCGCCCTCAGTCTGGAGGCATCTGTCAACCGGCGGGCTGTATACGGTGGAACCGCGCGCGAAGCCGTAGTGAATCAGTTGGAGGAAGCCAGGAAAATAACCGGATAGGTGGATCTGGAAATAATCCCACTTTCTCGAGGAATAAAGCATTTACATGGTTTCCAAAGGGAGATTTGTATATCAATACGTGTTGGCGAACCGGGTCAATGACCCCGATGTTTTTCCGCTTTGCGAATGCTGCGTAGCCGGTATTTTCTCTCGTCATCGGCTCTTCGTTCTTCCCTCCCGGTCTCTTTTCGTTCCCGGGCGCTAATTTCATAATCGAGCTTGATTGCCTGTTGCGCGCGGGTGCAGGTCTGTGATATTTTCGTTTGGCGCCGGATCTCACGCATCCGGCGCTTGAAACTTTCCGCCCGCACTTTCACGTCCACAAAGGGTACCGGCCGCGAAAAGCACAGATGGCCATACTCCCTCAATGCAAATTGGATCAATTGAGGTTCTGTTGGCTCTGCGCCAAATACATGCCGGGCAGCACGAATCATGTTATTTTCTTTAATTTCAACGATACCGACCCAATAGGGTGGATCGAACATTACTGTAAAAGTTCCTTCCATCATTTCACCCGGATTCCAGAAAAGACCGCTTTTCAAGCGGTTGGTTTCAAAGGCGGATATTTCCGCGATTCAGTTGAGTGAAAGATAGTTGGTAGCCTTGCAAAAAATTATAACAAAATAAACATTCACAACGAGGATGAACTTTATAGGTTCCTGTGCATATTTATCGATAATTTATTCATATTTCAATATTTGTCATTACTATTGAAATATAACCGGAGATCCGGAAATGGAATTGCCCCACCCGGGTTCTCTGTTGCATACCCGAAATTCAAATCTCATTCACACATATATTTCATATGAATACCTTTCAACGATTTTGTTTTTACCAACATTGCTACACCTAATCGAAACCCTATGATTCCCCCGTGTAATGCGGGGTTTTTCCATTCCAGTGTGCCATCAATACATCTATGAAACACCTGTTGGAACAAATGGAGAGTGGTGTATGAAGTTTCTGGATAATATCAAAACCGGAACCAAGTTGATCGGGAGTTTCCTCCTTGTTTCTTTTTGTATCCTTGGGGTCTCTTTCATCAGCTTCGCCAATATGACGGATATTAAAACCAGTATGCATAGTTTGTATACAGACCATACCATCCCCATAGATCAAATGGGAACCGCCCAATCCGCCATCCGAACCATCCAGGGGGAATCTTTTAAATTCCTGTTGATCCCCATTCAAAGATCCACCATCCGGCAGACGATCGTAAAACAAAAAGACCTCATTTATGCCTGCATCGAATCGTTGCAGGCAGTCGCGACCAGTGAAGAAGAAATCACTACCCTTCAGGAATTGGATGTCTCTCTCGAAGAATACTATGCCACAATAGATACATTAATGGCTTACGCTGCTACCGGAAATCAGACAGGAGCCATTGAAAGCATATCCGAGGGTGGCGAATCGGAACTTGCCAGACAAAAAGTCTCACTGATCATTGACAGGATGAATGAGATCAACTTGCGATCAGCGGAAGAAGGATTGAACAAGGCAGATAGCGCTGTCTCCCAATTACTCCTTGTATTATTTATTTTCTGTATCGCCAGTTTGCTGCTTTCGGTCCTTCTGGCAACAACCATTACCCGGAATATTACAAAACCTCTGAAGATCATCGTTAATGCTTTAAATCGCATCTCGAATGGCGATCTTGTGCGTGACCTGGACCAAAAGGTCAAAGACGCCATTGGAAACCGGAAAGATGAGATGGGGGATCTTGGAAAAGGTATGACCAGATTGGTGAATTACATCCAATCCATGGGGGAACTGGCCAGGGTTATTTCAACCAAGGACCTTTCCGTATCGGTAGAACCGTTATCTGAAAAGGACGAACTGGGGATCGCATTCTTTGATATGGTCAGTGGGTTGCAGGAGGCGATTGGCAAGATTAATGAAAACGCCGGGACCCTTTCCACCGCCTCGGAACAATTGGCCAGGGCGGCTGACCAGGCCGGGCAAGCCACAAACCAGATCAGCCTGACCATTCAACAGGTCGCTAAAGGTACAAGTGACCAGGCAGACGCGGTGAATAAAACAGCTTCTGCCACCGAGCAGATGTCAAATGCGATCGACGGCGTTGCCAGGGGAGCGCAGGAACAAAGCGCGGCAATTTCCAAAGCCGCAGAGATTACTTCAAGGATTAACACGGCGATCCAGCAGGTCACAGGGAACGTTCAATCAGTCACCCTCGACGCGTCTGTAGCCACCGACGCAGCCCGGACGGGTGCATCCACGATGGAAGATACCCTCAAGGGAATGCAAAGCATTAAAACCAAAGTCAGCGCTTCCGCCGAAAAAGTACAGGAGATGGGGACCCGTTCTGAAGAGATCGGTTCAATCCTGGAAACCATCGAAGATATTGCCTCACAAACCAATCTTCTGGCATTAAATGCTGCCATCGAGGCTGCCCGCGCTGGAGAGCATGGCAAGGGGTTTGCCGTAGTGGCAGATGAGGTTCGTAAACTGGCGGAAAGGTCGTCACAGGCCACAAAGGAGATTGCCAGCCTTATCAGTGGAATTCAACTGACCGTCACCGAGGCTGTTAAAGCCATGGAAGAAGGTTCCAGTGAAGTCGAACTGGGTGTTGACAGCGCCAAAAAAGCCGGCGACTCGCTCTCAGCGATCCTGTCTGCCGCCCAGGCTGTGAGCGACCAGGCCGCTCTGGCTGGTACGGCAGCCGCAGAGATGAGCTCATTCTCCGGCGAACTGGTCTCGGCTGTTGATTCAGTCTCCGCGGTGATCGAAGAAAATACCGCCGCCACAGAAGAGATGTCAGCCAATTCCTCTGAAGTAACCCTCGCCATCGAGAACATCGCCAGTGTAAGCGAAGAAAACAGCGCAGCCATTGAAGAGGTCTCGGCATCCACGGAAGAGATGACCGCCCAGGTTGAAGAGGTGACTGCATCCGCCCAGACACTGGCAGATCTGGCCCAGAACCTTCAACAGGTGGTCAACCTGTTCAAAATCACAACCACCTGACCTGTCTTTCGGGCCAATACTGTTACGGTCTCTTCATTTATTTACACTACCGGTTTTACAAGCATGAAGCCGGCAGCTGTTTTTAGATAGGACCGGATATTGAAGGGCTATCACTATTCCAGATTGTCCCTCGTATCCCTTTGAAGAAATTGCGCCTGTCTTTTCATCCACCCGCAATTTTTCGGCAAACCGGATAGCATCAACCATTTTTTCAATATGGTAACAAAATATCCTACATGAATGTCTGTATGACATGTATAAAGTTTCTGTAAATTTAATTATTAATTCACCGGTTTTTTATTTATTTAAGTCCATCATTGTCCTACCATGAAACCAGCCGGAAAAACCGGCATGGAGCATTTCGTTACTGGCCATGCAAAAAATTACAACGACCCATCAAAAAAAATAATCCGGGAAGCATTAGGAGGGGAAAATTATTATCCATATTCCATTTCAAAAATAAGATATTTTAAAGCTGAGTAACATATACAGCCCGTCCATCCAGATATCACCATAATCAAGGGAGTTTCATATGCATTTCTTAAATAACATCAAAACCAGTAGAAAACTTATCGGATCATTCCTGTTTTTTGCCGTCCTTATTGCCATTGTATCTGTGATCAGTTATTCAAGCATGAATACCATGAATAACAATACTGATTTCCTCTATAACAATGGGACAAAATCCATCCAATACATTGACACAACCCAATCCTCTTTGCTTCGCCTTAGAGGAGATTTGTTTAAATATATCCTTCTTCCTGAGCAGAGAACGGCCATTTTTGAAACGATCGAGAGTGATAAACAATCTCTAAACGAGGCGGTAGCACAGTACCGCTTACTGGCGGATGATGAAGAACAAATAGCCATTCTGACGGAATTTGACGGGGATCTGGTTGAATACTTCAGAACCGCGGATGCAATTGTTACCAATTCAGGCAAAGGGGAGGAATCCAAGGCCAAACTCAGTATTTCAGATGGCGGTGAAAATGCCAATGCCAAACTGGCCTTGGAGAAGGATTTGAAGAATCTGGTGGAGAGGACTACGGTCCTGGCAGAAGCAGAAATTGTCAAAGCCGATTCATCGTTCTCAACGGCAACAATCGTGCTGATCGCGGCAACAGTGATCTGCATTTTACTGGCCATCTTTTTGGGGTTGGTCATTTCAGACAATATCGTAAAACCTTTAACAGTAGTAACCAAAGCGTTGGGAATGGTTGCTGATAAAGGCGACCTGCTGCGTGATATGGACAGCAAGGAAAAAGATATAGTCAAACTTCGGCGTGATGAATTCGGGCAGATGGGAGCCAATCTGACCGAGCTGATTGCCTATCTGCAAACCATGGGTGATACAGCCAAAACCATCGCCAATAATGACCTCAGGGTATCTGTTGAAGCAAAATCTGAAAAGGATGAATTGGGGCTGGCTTTTGTGACCATGATCAATGGGCTCACACAGACCATCAGCAGTATCAATGATAGTGCCGGGAATCTTGCTGCCGCTTCAGAACAACTGGCAAGTGCGGCCAATCAGGCAGGCATGGCTACGAATCAAATCAGCAATACTATTCAACAGGTGGCCAAAGGCACTGCCGACCAGGCTTCCTCCATAACCAAGACAGCTTCAGCAATCGAGCAGACTTCACAGGCTATTGAGGGTGTGGCCAAAGGTGCCCAAGAACAAAGCCAGGCTATTACCAAAGCTTCAATGATCACATCAGAAATTAACGCAGCCATTCAGCAGGTAACGGGAAATGTAGAATCCGTGACCCGGGATTCGGTTTCCGCCGCTGAAGCGGCCAAATCCGGGGTGTCAACCGTGGAGGAAACCCTGAATGGAATGCAGAGCATCAAATCAAAAGTGGGCGCATCAGCGGAAAAAGTTCAGGAAATGGGTCTGCGCTCAGGTGAGATTGGCGCCATTGTGGAAACCATTGAAGATATTGCGTCCCAGACCAACCTGCTGGCACTAAATGCCGCCATTGAAGCAGCCCGTGCCGGTGAACATGGAAAAGGTTTTGCCGTAGTTGCCGATGAAGTCCGGAAACTCGCTGAACGTTCATCACAGGCCACCAAGGAAATTGGCGGGTTGATTGCGAGTATTCAAACCACGGTATCCGAAGCGGTAAAAGCCATGGATGAAGGTTCTGCGGAAGTTGAACTTGGTGTTGCCAGTGCCAATAAAGCGGGAACCGCTCTTTCTGACATCCTCTCAGCGGCGCAGGCTGTCAACAATCAAGCCGATCTGGCCAGAAAAGCTGCGGAAAAAATGAGCGAATCCGCCGGTGAGCTGGTCACTGCCGTTGATTCTGTTTCTGCGGTCGTGGAAGAGAATACAGCCGCCACCGAAGAGATGGCCGCCAATTCTGCTGAAGTCAACCAGGCGATTGAGAGTATTGCCAGCGTGAGCGAAGAGAACAGCGCTGCCATTGAAGAGGTCTCTGCCTCAACAGAAGAGATGAGCGCCCAGGTGGAAGAAGTTACAGCCTCTGCCCAATCTCTGGCTGATCTTGCCCAGGATTTGCAACAATTGGTTACACGATTCAAACTGAACGCCGCGTGATCGGTCACCGGTAAAACAAGAAACTGTACATCGGAGATGCCATGGAAAAACAACTGGTGATTTTCAAACTGGCAAACGAGAGCTTCGGGATAGAGATTGCCTATGTTGAGGGAATCAATAAATTGCAGGATATAACAAAAATCCCGAATTCTCCCGAATATGTCGAAGGAGTGATCAACCTTCGCGGTGTCGTGCTGCCTGTGATTGATCTTGAAAAACGGTTCGGTATCCCCCCGCACGAAAGGAATAATGAAACCCGGATCGTCATAATCAATATGGGTCAACTGAAGACAGGAATGATCGTTTCCTCAGTTTCTGAGGTTCTAACCATTGATGATTCGATCATTGAACCCCCTCCACCCATAGTAACAACCGTGAAATCCAGCTATATTACCGGTATCGCACATACTGACAACCGGATGATCATCCTGCTGGACATGAACCGGGTTCTATCACAGGAAGAGCAGCTTCAGGCAGCCACTCTGGCAATTTGAACTTTGTGAATATAAAAACGGAAAATCATTAAAAATGTCGGACGGAACCGCAATTATGGTTCCGTCCGACATTTAATTACAGATTAGACGACGGATCAGATCGTCTCACTGCGCCAGGCAAATTTTCCATCAACCACTGTTCCCAACACCGACGTATTCAAAATCTCCATGGGATCCAGACTGAAAATATCCTTATCCAAAATTGTCAGATCAGCCAGATACCCTTCTTTGATCGTGCCCAACCTGTCTTCCATGCCACAGGCATACGCCGGTCCCTGGGTGTATCCTTTTACAGCCTCTTCCACGGTCAACCGTTGTTCCGGCCGCCAGCCATCGGGTCCCGGGGATCCATCCGCCCGGCGTCGGGTCACAGCCGCGTGAATTCCAATCAGAGGATCCAGGGTCTCCACCGGGCAGTCAGACCCCAGTGCCAGCACAGCGCCTTTTTCCAGTTGGGTTTTCAAGGCATAAGCTCCGGCTACCCGGCTGCCCCAGTGTTTGTCTGCTATATACATGTCAGAAGTGGCATGAATGGGCTGCATGGAAGCGATCACTCCCAATTCTGCCAGCCGGCCCAGATCTTCGGGAGCCAGAAGCTGGACATGTTCAATCCGGTTACGCAGACCGGAACCGGGGTTTTGCTTCTTTGATTCCGCGAAAATATCCAGTACCTCACGATTGGCGCGATCGCCAATGGCGTGAATAGCCACAACCAGTCCATTGGCATTGGCTTTTAATGTGCTCTCACACAACACTTCCACATCTGTTGTTGAAATCCCGGTATCATCAGGAGCGGAATCATATCCCGCCAGCATCCAGGCCGTTTTTGGTCCAAGGGCACCATCGGCAATCATTTTAAGCGGTCCGAGATGGAGCATATCATCGCCAAAACCTGTGTAAAGTCCGGCTTCCACTGTTGCATCAAGGTATGCCAGCGGTATACCCTTGTTGACACGCAGGGTCAACTTTCCTTCCCTGTGGAGCCGTTGAAACGCCTTAAATACGGATGGCTGATCAAAATCATGTATTCCAGTCAGCCCCCGTTTATTGGCAGTTTGCATGCCAAACTGAACGGCAGAGGTTAATTCCTCAACAGTCGGCGCGGGGATTTTGCGGTCAACCAGCCACATGGCTTCTTCGAGGATGATACCCGTTGCCCGGCCAGCCGCATCCCGTACGATGTGCCCACCTTCCGGATCGGGGGTGGTATCCGTAATTCCAACTTCACTCAATGCTGCGCTGTTTACCCAGATGGCATGTCCGCTTTTAGCCTGCAGAGAGACCGGGTGGCGCGGTGCTACTTTATCAAGCATATCAGCGGTCGGGAATTCGCCTCCCCATTCATTGTGGTTCCAGCCAAAGCCGGTGATCCACTTGCCTTCCGGCAGGCTCCGGGCTTTCTTCTCCACCTGTGTGACAACCTCGGCGGCTGTTGGAAGCTCGGCATTGATGGTCTGCAACATCATGGAGTAGTACTCAAAATGCAGGTGCGCATCGGTCAATCCGGGAATAACGGTCGCACCTTTGAGATCTACAACCTCACAGGGTTCGCCGGTGAAAACCGCTTTCGCGCCATCATTATTTCCAACATAGACGATCTCACTTCCACGTATCGCAAGCGCGGAAGCTGATGGTTTTTCCAAATCCAATGTGTGAACCCTACCATTAATCAAGACCCGATTCTTCATTTTCATTTTTCCTCATTATCCTATTTAGCTGGATACACCCAGATAACTGTCCTTGACGCGCGGGTCATCCAGAAGATCACATCCCCTGCCACGCATCTTGATCTCGCCGGTTTCCAGAACAAATGAATGGTCGCTGATCTCCAGTGCCAGTGTGGCATTCTGTTCAACGAGGAGAATGGTAAGGCCTGTCTCTTCATTCAATTTTACGATCGTATCCAAAACAAGGTCAATGATCTTGGGTGCCAACCCCAGCGATGGTTCATCCAGCAACAGCATCTGCGGTTCCGACATCAACGCACGACCGATTGCCAGCATCTGCTGTTCACCGCCTGAAAGCGTGCCACCGGGCTGACGGATACGTTCGCGCAATACCGGAAAAAGCTCAAAAACCTGTGCAATCCGGTTCTCAATTTGATGCGGATCATTTTTTGAATACGCACCGAGCATTAAGTTTTCCTTGACGGATAGCGGACCGAAAATCCTGCGTCCCTCCGGGACGAGTGTGATGCCTTCTTTCACCACCTGGAACGATTGTTTCGGCAGGTTCTTTCCATTGAACTGGATACTGCCTGATGTGTAGGCTTTTACACTGCTGATGGTTTTTAACAGGGTGGATTTCCCCGCCCCGTTGGCCCCAATCACGGAGGCGATCTCACCCTTGAATATCTGAAGGTCGATATTTCTCAGCGCGTGAATACCGCCATAATGAACATTAAGATCTTTTACATTAAGAATTGGAACGTTTTCTGACATTACGCTCTCTTTTCTCACCCAGGTATGCTCCGATAACCCTTGGATCATTTTGAATTTCTACCGGACTGCCAATAGCCAGTGTTTCGCCTAGATTTAATACCAGAATGCGGGATTTACGGCACAGGTCCATGACCACATTCATATGATGTTCGATCAGGATAATACTGTATTTCTTTAGCTCATGAATGTTCCGGATCATTTTGATCAATCCGGCACACTCATCTTCATTCATACCGGCAGCCGGTTCATCCAGCAATAGAAGTTCAGGGGACGTGGCCATGGCACGCGCCAATTCCAGCCTTCGCTGCAATCCATATGGTAAAACTCCGGCTTTCTGCAAGGCATAATCCTGCAAGCCGACCAGTTTAAGAAGTTCCGCCACCTGGCTCTCCACCTCTTTTTCCTTTTTCCGGGCGTTTGGTGTGCGTACAAATGCCTCAAGAATGGAGTAATGCGGATCACTGTGAAGTCCGAGCGCAACGTTTTCGAATACAGACATCAGTGGGAACAGGCGGATATTCTGAAATGTCCGGCTGATCCCCATATGACAGAGCTGGTCTGACGACTTGCCAATGATATCCTTCCCCTTGAAATGGATGGCGCCGCTGGTTGGTTTGATAGATCCTGTGATGAGGTTAAAAATGGTGGTCTTACCAGCGCCGTTGGGACCAATCAAACCGATCAACTCGCCGGGCTGTAAAGCGAGGTTCATATTGCGAACCGCTTTCACGCCGCCAAAGGAAACCGAAACATCGTTCATTTGAAGGAGGGATTCACTCATGCTTTATCCTCCCCGGATTTTTTATTCTTTCTTTTTCCCGAGAGATCCTGGAAAAATTTCTTGATCGCATGCCAGGTGTAGGTGAAATTCATTTCGGTATAACCCAGCAAACCCTGTGGTTTGAAGATCATGATGATCACAAACAGGAGACCGTAGATGATCAAACGCCATTCAGTGAAGAAGCGCAGCAGTTCAGGAACAGCCACCAGAACAAACGCGGCAATGGCCGGGCCGATGAGTGACTGCATACCGCCAAAGACAACAGCAGCCAGTAGATCATATGAGCGGGTGGCTGTGAACATGGAAGGAACCAGGTAGGCCATATAGAAGCCGAACAATCCACCCGCCACCCCGGCAAAAAAAGCACTGATGAACAGGGCGATCAATTTTGTCTTCAACAGATTTACACCCATCATCTGGGCAGCCACTTCATCCTGCTTCACTGCTACACAGTTCTTTCCATATTGAGAGGTGACAAAACTATGGGCAAAGAAGATGGACAGAATGACAGTAACCAGGACGACCGGCAGCGTGGTTAACTGCGGAATACCGGTGAACCCGAATGCTCCGCCCAAAGATTGGTATGTATTATTCAGAAGCAATCGAATGGCTTCGGCAAATCCAAATGTGGCAATGGCGAAGTAATCGCCTGTCAGCTTGCTTCGAAAGGTTGGAACCCCGATGACCAGACTGCACAGCCCAGAAAATAATCCGCCCACCAGAAGAGCCGGTATATACGGCACGTTGAGGTTCATATATACGAATGCCGCCGCGTAGCCGCCCAATGCCATAAAAGCCGCATGTCCGATGGAGAAGAGTCCGGTATAACCGGTCAGAATGGCCACACCCAGTGCCGCGATTACACTGATTCCGCCAAGGATCACAATCGTGTTTATATATCCCATGGATTGTGCTCCTTACAGCTTCTCTTCCGTGCGCATACCGAATAGGCCGTTGGGGAGGAAGAGCAGCATAATGATCAAAAGAGTGAATGAGAACAGGTCACGGTAGACCGAGGATACATACCCTGAAATCAGGGTTTCCAGGATGCCGAGCAGCAGGCTGCCGACAACGGCACCGGGAAGGCTTCCCAACCCGCCGATGATACTGGCGATCATGGCTTTGGTTGTAACAGAACCAAGATACGGAAATACGGCATATTTGATTCCATAAAACACACCACTTATCGATGATAAAACACCGGTAATAAAGAAAATAACCAGTGCCACACTGTTGTTATTGATCCCCATAATGCCAGCGGTGAGCGTATCCAGAGAGCTTGCCCGGATCGCCAACCCCTGCTTCGTACGCATTAGGAAAAACCAGAGCAATCCGAGTACAACAAATGAGATGATGGCTGCCGCAAGGTCCATTTTTCCAAAAGCCACACCCTGAACGTTGATCGTCCCGGGAATGATCTCAGGGAATTTACGGAACGCACCGCCAAATACAAGGTTGACAATATTGATGATTGCGAGGTTCGCGCCCATGGCCGAGATCATCATGTACAGGCGGGGTGCATTACGCATGCGCAATGGCCGGTATGCCCCGGTTTCAACAATCAATGAAAGTGCTACCGTGATCAGGATGGATAGTGATAAAGCAACCCAAACCGGTAAATAGAAACTGGTGATGGCATAGAAACCGGCAAAAGCTCCGACAACCATAAAGGCGTCAAATGCCCAGTTTGTAAAGTTATATACGCTATAAACCAGCGCATACCCTACAGCCAGAAGCGAGTACACCGCTCCAATGGATATTCCGCTGACAATTTGCTGAAGAAAGAGTGTCACGTAGAAAACTCCTCTCCCTGAATTCAAAGCCGGGAGCAAGCCTGCTTTTCACTCAAAGCACCTTAAAAAGGTTTTCATACAATTACCCCTCGGGGGCGAATACACGCCCCCTCAGGGCAAAAGTTACAGGATTCAGCCAGGTTGTTACACCTGTCTGCCGAAAATTATGGAGTGTACGTCTTGGTGATCTTCCACTGAGAATCAGTGATCTCCATAATGATCACCGGTTTATTATGCGGATTGTGGGTATCCGGTTCAATAGTCAGATTGCTGGTAAATACCGGTACGTCTTTCATGTTCTCGATCGCATCACGGATCGCAGTGGCTGAAGGTGAACCTGTCTTGGTGATGGCTTCGTCAGCTCCATATTCGATCATTTACAGCGCATCGATGGCATAGTAGGCATAAACCGATGCTTTTTGACCGTGGGCTTTTTCGAATGTTGCGTTATATTCCTGGAATTCGGGGGACTCTGTGGAAACACCACTGGACAGGTAGGCACCTTCCAGTTCAGGTCCGGCCATGCTGAGAAGTTCATCTGCCACCCAACCGTCAACACCCAGATATTGGATCTTCAGGTCAAGGGCCATAGCCTGTTTTGAAATGAGGGCAATATCACGATAGGTACCGGTGGGAACCATTAGAAGATCCGCGCCGGATTCGGCAACTTTGGAGATCTGGGCACGGAATTCAGTGTCATTCGCCTGATAGCCTTCTTTAGCCACAACTTCGCCACCCAGTTCAGTGAAATGATCCACAAAGAAATTCTGGATACCGACGGAATAGGCTGACGTCACATCCGTAATGAAGGCAACTTTGGTTTTGCCAAGTTCCTTGTAGGCAAAGTCGGCAAGGGCATATCCCTGGTAGGGGTCGATGAAACAGGTTCTGAACATGTAAGGGTGAACCTGATCGTTATCATCAACGGTCACTTTAACATTTGATGCTGTTGTCGCAATAACAGGGATTTTGGCTGTATCAGCCATGCTGGCAATCGGAATGGCAGCACCTGACCACTCAGGACCAATGATGGCGTTCACTTTGTCCTGTTCCATAAGACGCTTGGCGGCAGCCACGGCATCCGGAATTTCGGAGCGGCTGTCATAGGTGATCAGTTCAATTGTGTATCCCTGAATACCGCCTTTTTCATTAATTGCTTTTACTTCATCTTCCAATGCGACCTTAGCCGCCTGGCCGATGTAGGAATCCGGGCCGGTCATCTGCGCGACAAACCCTACTTTGATGGTCTTGGACTGCGAGCATCCCGATAACAATCCGGTTGCCAGGCTGACCAGTAACAATGTGACAAACAACTTGCTTTTTTTCATCACTACGTTCCTCCTTTTGTTTGCATTCTCTTCTTTGTTCATGGTCAAAGTTCCGATTCTTTGCCACGTTATCCACACCGCAATCCCGATTCACCTGACTGCCGGTAAGACAATCAGGTATTTCAGTAGATTGTTGCTTACCTTTTTATAAAAAGCAGTGAGACTTGGGGGAGGAAAAACCCCAAGCCTCACAGAAAGATCGCTTTTGATATCGATTGGCAATGAATGAAAGCTGCGCCGCATTTGAACGGAGAGATTGCCAGATCATACCCGATTTGAACGCACCGGAATACCAGCTCTGGATAATATCTCTTCTGAGCCGTCCCTGGAGACGCTGAATTAATTCACATTGTTTTTTCATTGTTGTCTGGGAGGGAAATGTTTCAAAATGAACAAAAAATTTGGTTGTTTATATCATGCAATCTACATATGTCAAGATAATCTGGCACCTTGTAGGGGCAAAGTAGTAGAGTCCTAAACTGGCAAAGTTAAAATGTCCTATTAAG
>CAYRHB010000060.1:18628-21494 GCA_964424035.1 uncultured Leptolinea sp. | reverse complement strand
TTAATGTTCTTAATTCAGAAACCGGTGATATAGGCGAAAAAGATGTTAATCTCGCTGTCGCTTCCAAAGAGATCATCCTCGGTTTTAATGTTCAGGCAGACTCGGCCGCGAAACGTCTTGCCGAAACGGAAGGCGTTTCAATTCGGTTGTATCAAATCATCTATCGACTTACAGAAGACATTGAAAAAGCTCTTAAAGGCATGCTTGAACCCGAGTTTAAAGAGATCCAAATTGGTAAGGCAGAAGTTTTGGCCGTTTTCAAGATATCCAAACTTGGGAATATAGCCGGGTGTCGTGTTATCCTGAACGAGATCCGAAGAAATGGTAAGATACGAGTTCTTCGGAATGGCGAGAAGGTACATGAAGGAGATATCTCTTCTTTAAAACACGAGAAAGATGATGTTAAAGAAGTTCGCCAGGGATTTGATTGTGGAATTTCTTTAAAGAATTTTGAGGGTTTTTCAAAAGGTGATATTTTGGAATGTTATACTCTCGAAAAAACGGGTTAAGTACAACTGATAGAAAGAGTATAGACTATGCCTTCGAGTATGAGACTTCAACGGATCGCTGACCGGATCCGTCAGGAGTTATCTGAAATGGTAATAAAAGAAATCGCTGATCCTCGTTTGGACGGTATTTCCATTACCGATGTAAAAGTGGATCGCGAGCTTGCATATGCCGATATTTTTGTTTCTGCAATTGAAGGCTCAATACGTTCCAAAGATGTGATCAATGGGCTTGAACACGCATCCGGTTTCATCAGAAAATCGTTGACAGACCGGATCGAATTGCGTGTTTTCCCTCGATTAAGATTCCACTGGGATCCAACGCCTGAACGTGCTGACCATATAGAAGCTTTACTGGCTACAATACGTTCTGAAAAGAAGACAACATTGAGTGATGAATAACCATCAGACTGATTTGCTTATCAGAGAATCAATTTCCAGATCAGAACGGATTGTTGTGACTTCACACATCAGGCCGGATCATGATGCGATCGGATCGTTGCTGGGTCTGGGTTTGGCACTTGAAACCATCGGGAAGCATGTCCAAATGGTTCTTACGGATTCAATTGCTGTCAGTATGCGGTTCCTTGAAGGTGCAGACAAAGTCAAAAAGAAAGTGGAAGAGCCTTTTGACTTATTTATCTCCCTTGATTGTTCTGATACCAAACGGCTTGGTAATGCACTCCCCGATGGTATTTCCGTAGATATCAATATCGATCACCATCTGTCGAATTTGAACTTCGGCAAGGTCAATTTAGTTGAACCTGAAAATGTTGCCACTTCTGCGGTTATTGCCGGGCATCTGGATCAATGGGGTTTATCCATGGATAAAAATGTGGCTGCACCCCTTTTGATGGGTATCCTGGGTGATTCTCTGGGTTTTCGGACCAGCAATACTACCTCTTCCACACTCAGATTGGCTGCCGATTTGATGGATTATGGAATTGATCTTCCTGAAATCTATAATAAAACCCTTGTTGGACGATCGTATCAGGCAGCAAAATACTGGGGTGTTGGACTTGGTAAACTTACAAAAAAAGATGGTATTATCTACTCAAGTCTTACATTGAATGATCGTAAGGCTGTATCTTATACAGGTAATGATGATGCTGACCTGATAAACATGTTGAGTTCCATTGATGGACCCTCTGTTGCCATTATGTTTGTGGAACAGAGTTATGATAAAGTAAAGGTTAGTTGGCGGGCCATTCCAGGAATTGATATTTCCAAACTTGCTTTAACATTTGGCGGTGGTGGGCATCCGGCTGCATCAGGGGCCGAAATTGAAGGTTCACTGGAAGATGTTCAGGATAAAGTAATATCTGCCACTATCCAATATGCCAAAAATATTGATAATATAAGTAGTAGGGATTAAAAGGTGAGGAAATTGAATAATAAAATAGGAGAACTCAAGTAACCATGTATGAGGAATCCTTCAATGTAAACAACGCGATCTCGGGGGTGCTAGTTGTCGACAAACCTGTCGGACTGACCTCTCATGATGTCGTTCAGATCATTCGCAAAGGAACAAATATTCGCCGTGCCGGACATACAGGTACCTTGGATCCACGCGCATCCGGAGTGCTTGTTGTTCTGCTGGGTCCCGCAGTTCGCTTGAGTGAATATGTATCCGCTTCTGATAAGAAATACCAGGCTGTCGTTCGCCTCGGTCAATCAACAGATACATATGATGCGGAAGGCCGGATTACGGGTGGATCTTCTTCTGTAAACATCACGGAAGAACAGTTTGAGAACGAACTAAAATCTTTCATCGGTGAAATCGAACAGGTGCCGCCGCCCTACTCTGCCATTAAAGTTAAAGGCAAAAAAGCCTATGATATGGCACGTGATGGCGAGGATTTTGACCTGGCTCCCCGTACGATCCACGTATACAATTTGGATTTGTTGGAGTGGGCACCACCTGAAGCAGTTGTGGATGTTTATTGTTCATCGGGCACATACGTCCGCTCTCTCGCACATGATCTTGGAACAAAACTTGGTTGTGGTGCGCATCTGGTGGGTCTCAGGCGAACCAAAAGTGGACGTTTTACCCTTCGGGATGCCGTCCCCCTTCGCAAACTTCGTGAATCCTTCGATTTGGGGAATTGGTATCAGTATCTTATTCCAGCAGCCGAAGCATTATCTGATTGGCCGGCTCTTGATTTGAATAATGAACAGGTTGAAGCTGTTCGCCATGGTATACGTATTCAATCGCCAGCATTACCTTCAACCTGGGCGCGTGGAATCAATGAACAGGGTGAACTGGTTGCGCTGATGGAATTTGATCCAGTAAATGGTGAGTGGCAGCCGAAGAAAGTATTCTTTTCGTAGACCATCATGATCCAGGCCAGCTCCATTGA
>CAYRHB010000060.1:3119-18618 GCA_964424035.1 uncultured Leptolinea sp. | reverse complement strand
TACAATTGGGTCTTTTGATGGCGTTCATCTGGGTCATCAGAAGTTGATTTCAATTCTCAAAGAAACCGCCCGGAGGGAAAACTCTCCGGCTGTTGTGTTAACATTTCATCCACACCCCGTTGTTGTTCTGAAAAACATCGAGAGTCCATTTTATATTTCCACTCCTGAGCAAAAAGCAGAACTGATTTCAAGGTTGGGAATTGATATATTAATTTCCATACCTTTTTCTCCCTCAATTGCCTCAATGACGGCTGGTGAATTTATGCAATTATTGACCGAACATCTTGGATTAAACCAACTGGTCGTTGGTTGTGGTTTTGTTTTAGGCAAAGGGAGAACAGGAACTGTGGATGTCCTCTCAGATATTGGTCGTTCCAATGGCTTTTCGGTGCAATGTATTGATGAAGTCGCCACGGTCAATGAAACCATCATTTCTTCCAGTACTATTCGCCGTCAATTGGAAATAGGGGATGTTCAATCTATTTCGGAAGCATTGGGAAGATATTTCAGTATAAAGGGCATAGTCATCAAAGGTGATGGTAGAGGAAGAAAAATCGGTTTTCCCACAGCCAATTTAGATATCTGGCCGCAACAACTCTTGCCCGCGGTTGGTGTCTATCGATGTCTGGCGACTGTTAACGATAATACATACCTTGCTGTTGGAAATCTCGGATATAGGCCTACATTTACTGATAATACTAAGAGCATTTTTACAGAAATTCATCTCCTCGATTTCTCAGGAGATATTTACGGAGCGGAAGTTCAAGTACAATTTACGCACCGGCTACGCGGTGAAACAAAATATCCTTCATTTGAGGATCTTGTTGCTCAAATTAACCGTGATATCAAAGCCGCCAGGGAATTGTGAATTATGCCACGGTCAAGAGATGTCTACCTTCTGGATCCCCAAGTTCACTCTCCAGAGACTATAGCTGTTGCTTTTGCCAAGACATCCCGTTCACCTGAATCATTCCAGAAAATCGCAAACGAACTTACGGCTGAATCCAGTGCCAGTTTCAACGAAAAATGGGTGGTCGGTTACGGTCATTCTTCAGTGGCCGAACACGCTGTTTTACACATTGCGGTCGAGAATATTTCCCGTTTGGCGGTTGAATGTCTTGAATCAAACCGTTTGGCGTCATATACAGAGAAATCCACCCGGTATCAAAAGTGGAATTCAGATGATTTTCACATCCCTCAGGAATTTCTTGATCCTTCCTCCCGCGATCTATATGTCGATACCTGCCGGATGCTTTTTAACCTCTATGAAGAATTTCTTCCGGTCGTTATCGATACGCTAACCCGTGATTATGTTGACATTCCCGGTGAAACCCCTGCCCGGAAGGAAAGAGTCATCCTGACTGCAGCCGGTGATGTTTGCCGATTTCTCCTGCCTGTATCAGCTTTCGCCAACGTTGGTATGACCATTAACGCAAGAGCCCTTGAACATGCCATCACCAAAATGCTTTCACATCCACTTCATGAGGTACGTGAATTGGGAAAGGAAATAAAAGGGATTTCCAGTGAAACGTTGCCCACTCTCTTAAAATACGCCAATGAACAACCTTCCTTAATGGAAACCGGAGATTTCTTTTCAACTCAATTAGGAAAAATTACATTTCCAGATAAAACCGCCCCAATACCGGGAGCCCGTCTGGTTGAAATGGATCCTCATTTGGAAGAAAAAATCCTTCTTCCAACCATTATCCGATATTCTGGATGTACCTATGCGCAAGCTATTGATATATATAAAAGCCTGGACCAAATATCCAGGGAGGAATTCCTAAAACAAATTATTGGAAATCTCGCAGACCATGAGATCCCGATTCGTGAATTGGAATATGGAAATCTAACCTTTGAAGTCATTTTGGATGAAGGGGCATATCTTGAGCTGAAGCGCCATCGTATGATGACACAAACCCCTGCTCCATTTACTCCCCGATATGGATATAGTATTCCACTTACAATCCAGAAAGCAGGATTACTGGACAAATATACAAGGGGAATGGAATTGGTTGAAAAAGCCTACAATTCCCTGTTACCCATTTCGCAATCTGCTGCCGCATATGTTCTACCCAATGCCTATAACCGGTTGGTTTTGCTACAAATGAACTTCCGAAGTCTTTATCATTTTCTTTCCTTGCGCTCTGCATCGAATGCGCATTTTTCAATGCGGCGAATTGCCCAACAGATGGCTGACCAGGTCAAAAAAGCCAGTCCATTGCTTTCTCGATATTTGAAAGTCAATTGTGATGAAACAGCGTCGGGAATTGAAAAACAATACTTCTTTCGGGTGTGATAATTTTATATTTCTCAATACGATATTTAAGAATTTCGCGAGGATAGCCGTCGCCATTGTTTTATTCTTGAATCTCCAATGCGCTATTCTTTTCCTGCTTTTTCCTTCAAGTTTCATCGCCAGTTTTGAACTGGTTGGTTTTCCCGGAGAGACAGCCATTCGTGGAATGGCTGTGCTTTTTCTCATGTGGAGTGTTCCATATGCTTTTGCGATTGTTGATCCCTATCGCTTCCGGATTTCGTACATGCAGGCTGTGATTATGCAGTTTATTGGACTAATTGGCGAAACAGCACTCTATTTCACTCTACCAGATGGACACAACAGCATCATGGCTGGATTATTCAGGTTTATTGTCATTGATGGATTGGGAGGAATATTACTTCTTGTTGGCTTTTTTTCAATAAAAAAATCTCTCAGCCCGAATCATGAATGATGGACAGGGAATAACAGTAAAGCAGTTTTCGTTTGACCAGGAATTCTTGGCGCCGTTGATCCGGCCCAAAACGCTCCAGCCCCACATTTACCATGCGTCCCTAACACATCGTTTGCTGTCGAGCCCTGTCCCTTATAACCCTCGTGATTAGACCCACTCTTTTTCGATTTACCAGAAAGAACAATCTGTGCCTCATCTGAGGTATTTCCAATAGCATTCGTCGATTATTTTGAATCTTCATAGCGTTCCTTTGTGCTATGAAAATATTACTTCAAATTATTTTTCTGTGGGTTCGGGTTCTACATCAGCCGGGACTAAAGTAGGCTCCTCAGTTGGAATGACTTCTGTACTGGTAGGAGCCGTTGTTTGTGTGGGAGTCGATGTTTCAGTAGGAACAGGTGTTATTGTTGAGGTCGCCGTTGGCAAAGGTGTAGGTGCCGGAACATTGAGAATTACATGAATCCGTTTCTCATAGTAATTTTCTTCCGTTCCATTCATGACTATTCGTAAAGTGACAATATTTCCTGTCAATTCAGCCATGTTCCATGTTACCAATCTATCTGGCACCGGTCTCGTTGAATCAATTGGTCCAGCCAGGATCGTCCAGGCTGATGGTTCTTCACCAATTCCATATTCAATGCGGAAATTTTTAAATCCTGATGGCACATCTGCGACTGCATAAATATCATACGGGCTTTCAGTTATCACCTGTCCTTCTTCAATGCCTGCAAAAAACACAGTCGGTCTTATGTCGTTCGCTGAACAGGATTGTTGCGGTGCGAACCGGATATTTTCATTCAAACCGACGTTCGCCAGCCAATCATGTCCTTCTGAAGTCTCTTTTAACCACCGTCTGCCCCATTCATCTTCAACAATGATAGCGCTTATTGATTTCTGTGAATCCTGGCATACCCCTGAAGCCAGCTTTCCGGTCCACGTATCAATGGTGACTTTTGAATAGAAATCCATACTGCTGGGCAGCGGTAATTGATCTGATGCAAAAATTTCTGTTCTTGTTTCCGGACATCCTTGAGCCGGTTCCGTTCCGGAGATGGAACAGATGACTTTATCTACAATACCACCCGGTCTTCGGAAAGGTGTCGGATTATTGTTAGTAAGATATGGTACGGCTTCTCGCATAAACGCTGACCAGATCGGGGCCGCGCCAGTTAAACCGGTTGTATTGATCATGGGAGAATAATCCGCATTTCCCACCCAAACGCCTGCTGCCAGATCGGGAGTATATCCCATGGTCCAGTTATCCCGGAAATCATTGGTTGTTCCTGTTTTTCCGGCAGCATCAAATGGCATCCGCAAATAACTGTTCTCTCCAAACATGGGGGTCCTGGCTTTATTATCTGAGAGAATTGAAGAGATCATGTAGGCATGTTCAGGTCGAATTACCTGTACCGGATCTTCCGGTTTGTATTGATAAATGACATTTCCAGAATAATCTTCAATTTTCAGTATGGATACAGGTTTTGCTTGCATGCCCTGATTGGCAAAAATGGAAAACGCGGATGTCATATCCAATAAGGTAACTTCGCCGCCACCCAGGGTTAATGACAGACCGTAATCATCGCGAGTGAGAGAAGTTATTCCCATTCGTTTGGCGAAAGCAATAAAACCTTCCTCTCCCGGTGTGCTTTCATTATCGTAGATACCAATGTAGTTCAATGTCTTAACGGCGGGAATATTATATGAATTCGCCAGAGCGGACCGTACAGTTACCGGCCCATGATATTTTTCGTCATAATTTACCGGTTTATATGGTTCACGTGGATCGTTGGGATCACCACTTGGCGGAAATTCGCTTGGAACGTCCCAGATAAGGGTTGCTGGCGTCCATCCTTTTTCAAAGGCTGCAGCATACGTAAGCGGTTTGATTGATGAACCTGGCTGCCGGGGATTGATAGCCATGTTGACCTGGCCATCAATTTCTGCATTATTGAAATCCGCGGAGCCGACCATACTTAATATTTGACCCGTCGCTGGTTGAATGGCAACCAGTGCGCCATCCAGAACATGAAAATCAGTAAGCGTTGATACCTGCTCTTTTACTACTCTTTCAGCCAATTGCTGCAAATTGGGGTCAATTGTTGTATAGACTGTGAAACCGGTGCGGAATATTGTTTGCGGGTCGTATTGTTGTTCCAATTGTGAGCGGATGTAATTGACCCAGTGAGGAAATCGCATATTATTTTCGCGTACTTGAAACGGGTAATCCGCAATTTCCACCGCTGCCCTGGCCGCGCTGTTGGCATCAATGCATACAGGTTGAACGTTGGTACTGACATATATACAATTTTTTTCTTCCGAGAGTTTTACCATCAGGTCAAGCACCTGGACATGCCGGTTCAGCGTATCGTCCCTGTTGGTAAAAATATCATACACTCCAGGAGCCTGGGGCAAACCGGCAAGGAAGGATGCCTGACTCAAGGTCAATTTATCTGCGGTTGTATCGAAATATGTTTCCGCTGCAGCTTCAATTCCATATGCAAGGTTGCTGTAATAGATTTCATTCAGATACATCTCCAGTATCTGTTCTTTTGAATATTTTCGGGTTATTTCAGCGGCTAGAACAATTTCCCTTGCCTTTCGCCGAAGAGAGACTTCTGTTCTTTCATCTTGAGAGAAAAGGAGTGTTCTAGCCAGTTGTTGTGTGATCGTGGACGCCCCTGAAACGGTTTCACCCCCTGTATAGTTTTGAACAAGGGCGCGAAAAATGGCAATCGGATCATACCCCGGATGATCGTAATAATCTTTATCCTCTGTGGCGATAGTCGCGGCAATCAGGTACGGAGATATCTTGTCCAAAGAGATATAGGTTCTCCGTCCTGCGGTTGGGCTGATCATTTCATATAATAGATCTCCATTGCGATCCATTATCCTGGTTGTCTCGAATTGTGAAGTTTTATCAGCCAGATTATCAATACCAGGCAATCCCCCGGCCAATGAGAAATATTGATATATTGCCGCAGCACCAATAATAAATACGCCAGCCAATCCCAGAAGAAGAAGTGCAATCAATGCTTTAATAAAGCATCCAGTTTGGCCTATCTGTTTTTTCTTTACAGGCTTCTTTTTCTTTAAATTCGGGTTTGAAACCCGTGTTCTTTGTGATTGCTCTTGCGTGTTCACTGTGGGTGCGCTAACCACACTTACTGGCTGGGATTGCGCTCTTACACCGGATGTGGATTGATTCCGAAAATACGGCTGGGTCGCATAGGGAGGGGCGTGCCTTTTGGGATTTGGGGTTTGTCCTGTTGGTGATCCTGACCCGTTGGCATAAGCGGCACGTTCTCCTGTATCGGCCAGTAAGAAATCACCGTTCGGAGCAAATGGGTGAGTATTGGTGGGAAGGTTTTCTTTTTTGTTTGTCGCTAACTTTTCAGTTTCTAAATCATTTCGTTCGTTTATATCTTCAAGGGGGAAATCCGGTTGTATATCCGGAGTTGTGTGGAAGGGATCGTTGGAGTTTTTTGCTTCTCTTCCTTCATTTTCCGGATTATTCTCAGGCCTTGAAGCGTTATAGAAATTGCTATCCAAAGGGTCGTGTAATGGCATAGATGAATCCATGGTTCAATCGTGTGATTTCTCATTCTACTATAGATTGTGATTTGACCTTTGTTCCATCCCTATGTACAATAAAAACACATATTAATACCAGATTAAAAAGAGTTGCCATGACCAAAAAAGAAAACCAGTCCGATTCGTCAACAATGTTTATCGCTGTCATCCAGGCTCAAGATATTGACGCTGCTGCAGCTTCGTTAAAGGCAGTTGATGTTTCTTTCACCCGTCTGCCCAGTGTTGGTGGTTTCCTCGGCCGGCGAAATTCAACACTCTTGCTGGGTCTAAAACCTGACGAAGTTGAAAAAGCAGAGACAGCGCTGAAGGAGAGTTGCAGGCAAAGAATCGAGTATTTGGCAGTTCCACTTGAGAGTGCCCCTTTGCCACTGCCAACTCCAACACCCATTAATGTGGGTGGAGCAAATATTTTTAATGTAACCATTGAACATTTTGAGGAGTTCTGATTATGAAATTGATAATTACCATCATCCGTGATGTTGACAATGATCAGGTATCTCATGCATTAACAGATTCCGGCTTTTCTGTAACCATGATCGCTTCTACCGGCGGTTTCTTTCATAGAGGTTCTACTACCCTCTTGATCGGCGTTGAAGACGATCAGGTTGAAAAAGCCATTGCCACCATTAAAGAAAATTGCCAACAACCACTTGAATCAGGTGGAAAGAAAGCAACGGTCTTTGTAATTAAAGTGGACCAGTTTGTACATTTCTAACACGATCTGACAGGAGATTATTCTATGGATTTCGCAAAACCATTTAGTTACGTTTTTGAGGACCAAAACTGGATAAAAAAATTGGCTATTGCCGGTTTGATTACTTTAATACCTGTGGTTGGTTGGCTTTATCTGCTTGGATGGGGTCTCGAAATCACCCGCCAACTCATCAAGGGCGAGCCAGTTATTCTACCGGAAACCGATTTTTCAAAATACTTGATTCGTGGACTAAAAGCATGGGTGATCGGATTGGTATATTCCATCCCTTCCATAATATTGCAGATTCCTGCCCAGATAGCAAACTTTATGGCATCATCATCAAATTCTTTTGATGATGGTAGTGGGGTTATGACCGGCGGGATAACCGTATTGATCCTTTGCACAAGTGTTTTAAATCTGATTTACAGCCTTCTTATGGCCTTCATAATTCCTGCTGCCTATGATCTTTTTCTTGTGCACAATGAAGAGATTGGCGCTGGGTTCCGTTTTGGTGAGATTTTCGCGATGATCAAGAAGGTACCTGTGGCGTTTCTTCTGGTACTGGTTGGAACGATCATTTCAGGTTTTGTCGGCGGATTGGGTGTAATAGCCTGTGTCATCGGTCTAATCGTGACAATCCCCTATTCTGTATTGATCATGTCTCATTTCTATGGGCAGGCGTACCTCGAAGCACAAAAATAGCCCGAAATCATTCATGAAACTCTTCAACCTGGTAGGTGAAAACCTCCAGGTTTTTTATTTTCCAGAGATTTCCCGAGGCCCCCATTTTTTGGCAGAGGTGGGAGAAGAATTCCTGTTTGTCTGGTAATTGTTCCCATACTTGAGGAAGAAATGTGGCCCGCTTTCTGCCATCTTTCAAAATAACTCCGGTCTCTCCGGGGAGAATTTGATCCAGCAATTCATGTGTAGAAGAATAGTTAATTCGTTCGGGTTTTGTCAGGATCGAAATTTCAATATTTAATATTTGGACTTCATCCGGGGTTACAGGAGAAAATCTGTAGTCATCTGTAGCCGCTGCCGAAGCATGAGTCACCACATCCTTGACCAGCGGTTGGTAGGCTTCCAATGTTCCAATACAACCGCGCAGGTTGTGATTAATTGTTATCGTAACAAAACTGGCTCCATGTTCCTGCAATGTAGGCGAATACTCATGCAGGTTGATTTCTGGGAGAGGCTTTCGTCTTGCCGCTGCCTCTATTGAACGTCTGGCTAATTCCAGAAGTATTTGTCTGTCTTCATTTGTTATCATCTGTCTCTTCATAGGTTATTTTTCCACAAATATGATACACCAATGATAAACCTTCATGCCAATTCAAAATACCAATCTCTTTTGTAGGAAGACATAATCCTTCCAGATGCACTTCAACTTCACGGTTCTTCGTCGAATTCTTCTATTTTTATTCCTTGCTTTTCCAGATTCCCCGCTTCGTTATACAATTCCTTTATGCACAAATTATGGTTTTAATTTGTTTTCAATCATCTTTTTTTGGTATCATCCAATACTATGAATGATTTTGACCGATTGCATAAACCACAGAAAAATACTTCACTTAGAAATTCAAATGGTCCGGAACAATCCGTATCAGCGATGGATGAAGATCTACCTGAACCATTTATCAGAGTGGGATTCAATATGTGGGGGGCGTTACAGACAATCATTTCTGTTGCCATTGTTATGGCAACAATTTTCACCATGTGGAATCCTTCAAATATCTTTTCCAATCAAATTCTTGATCGAATGTTCCGGTCTGCCAACTTTTCTGAAACTAAACCCACATCCATTCCACGTACACCTACTGCTTCTGCGCGCCCACGTATCGGGATCGTTGCCGGCCACTGGGGGAATGATTCCGGCGCAGTTTGCCAGAACGGTATGACTGAAGTTGAACTCAATTTAAAAATCGCCACTCTGGTTCGTGATGATCTGGTCAACGAAGGTTATGATGTCGACCTTCTTCAAGAAAAAGATGAACGGCTTTATGAGTACGCAGCACTGGCTCTCGTTTCCATTCATAATGATTCTTGTGACTATATTAATAATGATGCCACCGGTTTCAAAGTGGCCGCTGCAATGTCATCGGTCTTTCCGGAAAAAGCCACTCGCCTGACAGCCTGCATGGTGGACCGCTACGGGTCTGTTACAGATCTTCGATATCATGCCAATACCATAACGAAGGATATGACAAACTACCATACGTTCAATGAGATCAACAATCAGACAACAGCTGCCATTATTGAAGCAGGCTTTATGAATCTGGATTATCAGATACTCACAGAACGGACCGACCTTATTGCCCGGGGTATTTCTCAGGGCATCCTCTGTTTTATCAGGAATGAAGACCTGAACAATATACCCACTCAGGAACCCACACCGTAGATGTCTCGCTCTGCAGCCCAATCAGCGCTCGATCACGCCTGGCACCTTGTTCGTAAAGGCGATGTTAAAGACGCGCGTTATTGGGCTTCAGAAGCCTCAATCATGGATGCCAGTCTTGAAGAAGCCTGGTTGATACTTGCAGCGCTTTCTGATCCTCATGAAAGCTTTGAGTTTCTTAAACGGGCTCTGGAGATTAATCCATTCAGCCGGCGTGGAAATCTCGGTGTTACCTGGGCTGAAGAAAAAACTGGTTGGTCTTTCACTCAATTTGTTTCAGGATTTCAAGATTACTCAATTCCAAAAGCAGTATCAACTCCACCTGAAGTAAATCCCGCTATAGATTTGAGCGTTTTTCGTTCAAATCTTGATGATAGTGAAAATACCTGGAAAGCTGAACCGCAACCGGAAGTTGCCCATCCGGAACCGGCGCGGGTAATAGCAGAAACACCTCCGGCGACCGAGCCTCCGGAGATGATCATTCGTCGAAAACGCCCCCGTCCTAGACCACCAGAACCGGAGAATCCCTGGTCAGTTCTTCTTCCATACACTGTATCGTTTGTCATCTTTCTTTTTATGGTGACTCTATTGCTATTATCCGGTTTGCCCAGCGTGAATGCTTATTCAGATGTCCCACAGTACACAACTGATGAGCTGGTACAACAAATTCTGGCAGCCAATCCCACACCTACTTTGACAGTCACACCATCTATAACACCTCTACCTACGCATACCCCCACCACTATCCCAACCATAACACCCACCCATACACCTGAGCCGAGTAATACGCCAATCCCACCAACAGGAGAAGCAAAATCCGATGACGATGTCTTCATTATTGATGAAGATGGTGATGGTACGATCCCAATTCTTTTTGGCGATCACATTGCTTATACTCTTGATGACGGTAGGTGGATTGAGGTTGACCTGTCACATCAAATGGTCCGTGCATACGCCGGGGAGATCCTCCTTAGAGAATTCCTCGTATCAACTGGAACAGCTGCCCACCCGACTGTGAAAGGTGATTTTCATATTTATATAAAAAACCGGTATGCAGATATGCGAGGTCCTAGTTACAACCTCCCCAATGTCCCGTATACCATGTATTTCTATCAGAGCTACGGCCTTCATGGAACGTACTGGCATGATAATTTCGGCACCCCTATGAGTCATGGTTGTGTAAATCTCCGGACAGCCGATGCCGGTTGGCTTTATAACTGGGCCAGTATTGGTACTCTCGTTCACGTTTATTAATCTCTAACAACTTTTTTATAGTCCCCTCGTATTCTGATATAGTATATTTGAAACAGGACAAATTGGATTATGTATACGCACCCATTGTTTTCAGGACTTATATTAGATGAAAACGGAAAGAATGTAGATACCGTTACCATTAATGGTGAAGCTTTCTATGTAGTTGATGATTCCGGTTTTCATCGCCATGTTCCTTCAATTGATGTTGATAGGCAGGTTTTTTCACAACTCGTTGACCAAATGAAGGGTCATGAAGATATGATCATAGACCAGGCCGCAAAAATGTTGGATCAGGATAATCTATTTTCACGTGCGGTCCTCATGAACCAGCTTCAAAACATGGATAAACAATTTGATACGTTGATTGAAACCGGTATACCCGAATCCAGCCGCCAGTATCTTGGTATGATGGGCTTCAGGATTACTATAAATCTCCATGGTGAAGTAATTAACGTTGAACAACCTGGAAGGATAATTCCGCCAGAAGAAGAGTGAAAAATCTGGTAATCCTTTATAATCAAAGCTCATTTCTGTGAGCTTCGCTGGTAGGTAAATTATGGTTCCATCCGAATTCATCCTCAATGTAGATGAAAACAGTTTTGAATTTGAGGTCTTATACTACTCAAAGAATATTCCTGTTTTGGTAGATTTTTGGGCTCCCTGGTGTCAACCCTGCAAGAAATTGGATCCCATGCTTGAATCCATTATTACGGAGGTTGATGGATCACTGCGCTTGGCCAGGGTAGATGTTGATTCCAACCCCAAACTGGCCATGCAATTCCAGATCCGTACTGTCCCTACAGTACTTGCCTTTCAGAACGGCAAGGTAATTGCTGAATTTTCAGGTTTGATCTCTCAAAGCCAATTGGATGAGTTCATTGAATTACTCCTTCCCCCAAGTCAAATTGAACTTGATCTTGAGAAAGCTGAAGCATTACTAAACCTCCACGATTGGAAGCAGGCAGAAAGTGTATTTAGAGAACTTTTAAAATCTGAGGACTGCCCACCCTCAGCGTATCTGGGGCTGGCAAAATCTATAATTCCCCAGGGTAAATCAACAGAAGCGCTTGGAATATTACGGAATTTTCCTGCCAGCAAAGAATATAGGATGGCTGAAGCGCTTCTTCCTTTGGTTATGGACCTTGATTCGCCCATAGCCATTGAATCTGATCTTGATGCGGCATACACCAACAGTCTCAGGTTGGTCAAGAGGGACAACCTGCTTGCTGCGTTGGATGGACTTCTTGATATCCTGAATTCCGACAAGAACTTTAGAAGGGGCAAGGCAAAACTTGCCTTTCTAGGGATTCTTGAACTTCTTGGAGAGGATGATCCTAAAACTTCTTCATACAGGGAAGAATTATCAAACATATTGTTTAAATAAAAAAGAGCCCGCTTAATCAAGCGGACTCTACATTCTTCCCGGTTCGATTTCTTACTGCATCAAAGTCAGGTCACCCCATGTTGTCGGATTGGCCAGTACGCGTTTCCTGATATTTGACAGGAACGTTTGCTGCTGATCTCGTACTGGATCATCATTATCAGATATGCCGATGGCAAAACCATAATGAGCTCCGGTTTCGGGCACAACATTAAATGTCGTCCAGGGTATTGCGACCTCGATACGGGTTATCCCCTTGCTTCTGATTGTTGCGATATCAATATCTTCACGCGGTCCAGCCTGGTTGGCGGGATACCATACATATGCCTCTTTCGGGCCTTTTGGACTGCCATGACCGGGATTGATACCGACTTGATAATCGTCATTATTTAAAGTTGTGTTGTCAAAATCGTCATAGAATTCCGAGTCAAACAACACCTCAATCGAATCACCCTTATACATCTGGTCGATCCGGGCATTTTGGACATACAGGTCATCCCGCATCTTCACTGCGACATAAAGATAATTCTCATCCCATGCCAGCTTGAAAGAAGCATCCAGATCGCTCACACCGCTGCGGTGCTGTCCTCCAACAACAACAAATCGTGCAGGCATTTCAGGTGCTGACCAATCAGTCCAATCACCATTGATGGAAGGTGCAACAGCCGTGTAATATGCCTTTACGGTTCCATTCATGCGAACCCGGATTGGAGTTGGGGTGGCAACACCTCCCAGTCCATCAGGAGTTGGTTCTTCAGGAGCCGTATCGTCACCCAAACCATTGGATGCCACAACCACACCGGAGAATGGAAAAGCTATTCCAACACAGATTATCAAAACAAGTAGTAATTTAGAGATATGATTCATGCTTCACCTCCAGAATTCGGTTTTGCCTCCGTTTTCACGGGATCCGATCATCCCACAGACCGGCACTTCTCCCATCGCAAGGCAGAAGCCTGTAAAGAGATCAGCTTTTCCCTACCGGCGAACCGGAAAGCTATTTTTCACCGTCGAAGGTTAAGTAGCAAGAACCATACCAGCCAATTGTAAAAGACAATCTGTTTGGAATAATCCAAAAGGTTTTCTGACCCACTTATTGCAGTGTCAGGTCTCCCCATGTTGTCGGGTTCAGGAATTTTCGCGTACTCACGTTCGAAACCATTGATTCCTGCACTGATTTTGTTGGATTATCATTATCGGATACTGATAGTGCGAACCCAAAATGTTGGCCGCTCTCAGGAGTAATACCGAACAGTGACCATGGGATGGCTGCTTCAACCAGATAGCCAGCTTCCAACGGGCTGGAATCAACCACAACCTGATCCCTTTGTCCACGTATGTTTTGCGGATACCATAGATAGGCTTCCTTGGCTCCATCAATGGTTTCTTTACCGGGGGAAATACCAAGTTGAAAATCATCATCACTGAGAGTTTTAATCACATAATCTCCAACCAGGTCGGTATCAAGAAGTATTTCCAAACTATCTCCCAGATATATTTGATACCCTGTCGCTTTTTGCACATAAATATCATCTCTGACCTTTACAGCAACATAAAGAAAATTCGCATCATAAGCTGCCTTGAAAGATGAGTTCAGATCATTTGCTCCCACCCAATTCGCATTACCGAAAACAACATACCCTGATGTCACCTCAGCATTTGGCCATTCGCTCCAATCGCCGTCAATGGCCGGTGTGAATGCGATTGCGGTAACACTGGTAGATGGCCGCGCCGTAGGCGGTAGAGATGTCACTGTCGGTGAATAATAAGGCACCGGTGTCGCAGATGATGATGAGTTATAACCGGAAGGAATTGTAGGAGGGGGTGTCGGAGTTGCATTTGGATCGTATGGCAATAGAGTGCTGGTTAATGTTTCTGTTGGAGGTACAGAAGTAAATGTGGGGGTTTCTGTTGGAGTATCGGTTGGAACAGGTGTGGTAGTTGGCATTTCCACCGGAGGTGGAAATGTTGGCGGCAACGGACTTGTAGGTGTATTCTCAGGAGTTGGAGTATTTGCCATTGTTGGAACTGGCGGTTCAACCGTGTTGGCTGATAGATTACAGCTAATTGTGACCATCGTAATAATGACAACTCCCAAAAACTGTTTGTACCTTCTTGTCATGCTCGCCTCCACTTTAATTCCTGACTGACACATAATGATATTATAAAATCGTTATGAATCACAATATTTTCAATCGAGGATCATATGGAACCAGGTTGGGCTGATAGTCTTAATATGGCAATTACTGCCTGTGATACAACCGGAAAAATCATATATATGAATGAGAGTTCGCTCAATCTTTTTTCAAAGGATGGTGGTGAAGAATTATTGGGGAAAAATCTATGTGATTGTCATCCTGAGCCTGCCCGTTCCAGATTGCGTGATCTGCTGGAAAACCCCCGTATGAATATGTACACAATTGAGAAAAAAGGGATCCGCAAGATGATCGTGCAATCTCCCTGGTATCTAAAAGGCGAATTTGCCGGTCTGGTTGAAATTTCATTTTTGATATCATCAGAAATTCCCCACTTTGTTCGAGAGTAACAATCCGATTTACTTTTTTGGGATGTATTAGCGTTTCAAATTTATTCCTTTACTTTGTACTCTTTAAAAAAGCCATTGATTCTATATGATAGGTTTGAGGGAACATATCAATTGGAATGAGCTTTTCCAGATGGTATCCGTTTTGGAGGATGGTCTTCAGGTCTCTTGCCAGAGTAGCGGGATCACATGATATGTATACGATCCGTAAAGGTCGCATTTTTATGATCGCATTTAATGCCTTTGGAAAAATTCCAGCCCGTGGTGGGTCTATTACCATCAAATCTGTATGGATATCCAGTTCAGGCAAAACATCTTCCGCATTTCCCTGGAATAGCTCAACATGATCGTATGGATCCAGGTTTATGGCAAAATCATTACAAGCAGATTCACAGGATTCTATTCCAATTAAATGTTCAGCTCTTTCTGCCAAAAAAGCGCTGAAGAATCCCACACCACAATAACAATCAATGATCGAATGGTTTTCGTTTGGTATCTCTTCCAGTAACAACTGAACCATTTTTTTTACTACAAGGCGATTGTTCTGAAAGAATGACCTTGCAGATACTTGAAACGTTTTTGAAAGCAGGTCAAACTGGTTATAAGATATCCCGGATAACATCATCTCGCCGGCCGGTCCTCTATAAACGACATTCAAAGGAAAATCGACCTCAAAGTCAGGGGGGTTCATGGATTCTCCTGTAAGAAATAGCAGAGGTGTACCAATACCATCATCGCGGAAGGCCACCCTTTCAATTCCCGATTCCGGTTCGAACACCAGTTTACCAATAAGTAAATTTAGGTTTTTTAAAAAAAAACGCCACAATTTTTTGGTTTTAACTAATGCCATCGGGTTTTTTTAAAACCGGTTTTATGGCTATGGAATTTGATTTTTGTTTTACGGGGCCTC
>CAYRHB010000060.1:0-3109 GCA_964424035.1 uncultured Leptolinea sp. | reverse complement strand
GAACATTATTGTTTAATGTAGGTTTTTGTGGGTTTTTTTAATAAGTATTCACGAATTGATTGGTATTACGTCATGCGATCGGGCTTGTTGAAATCCGGGTTTGCCATCCGGATCAAGATGAAATTGCACATGGTTCCGGTATGCAAATTGATATTCCGATGGAACAGTATTCTCTATCGCTACCTGCTTCAATCCTCCCAAGCGCTCCATTTGTGATCGAAGAATCTCTTTCTTCAAAAAAAGCTGATGTTGGTACGCAATGTGTTGGTATTGACAGCCGCCACATATGGCATACTGGGGACATGGTGGTTCAATCCGATGCTCGCTTGGATTGATAATTTGATCAATACTTCCGATGTATGATTTATTTTTTTCGTGAACATCCCGAACAGCCAATAACTCACCATCGATTGTGAACGGGATCATTATGGCTTTTCCATCTGCCATATGCCCCAGGCCATTTCCACCATAGATTTGCTTTTCTATTAGTACGTTCATGTTTTATCCAATTTTTTTGAAAAATAATCTCTGAAAGTAAAATTTGCTATTTATTCGTTTTATTAGCCACTCTTGTATGCCAAGGTATATTCAATTTATCCTATTTTTATTGTATTTTAATATGGAGTTATTTTATAAAATTAGTTGACCCTCTTTATACGAAAGGTAGACTTATGAATAACTCCAAGGGATCGAGTATTTCGTTCTTTAGTTCTATGCGCGGAAAGTTACTCATGTATTTTCTTGCGCTATCGCTGATTCCATTGATCATTGTAGGCGTTTTTGCTTTCTTGCAAAGTCAGAATGCATTAAAAGACAAGACCACTGAACAATTACAAATGACGGCAACCAATAATGCTGCTACCATAACAGATTGGCTGGACAGTCGCAAAAAAGATCTGGTTGTCATGGCTTCCAATTCTCGAATTCAATCCATGGAAGCAGATAAAGTAAAAGAGGCTCTTGATCAATTCGATGCCGGATGGGGGCGCTACGAGACCCTTTTTGTCACCGGAATGGACGGCAAATCGATTGCTACAAATGATAATAGCGAGATGAATCTTGCAGACCGGGACTATTTTAAAGAAATCCAATCAGATAAAGTTGTTATTGCTCAACCGGTGTTTTCCAAAGCAACCGGCAATTTTGTTCTGGTTGTAGCTTCACCTATTAAAAACGAGGGTAGGATCATTGGGATGGTAGGTGTTACTGTTCCCATGAACTATATAGCTGAATTGATGAGCGCGGCGGCATTGGGTGAAACGGGAGAAGCTTATCTTATCAATTCAGACGGCTTCTTTATTACTCCTTCCCGCTTCGAAGAACAACTGAAAGCGGAAGGTCTTATTACAGAATTATCCGAACTTGAATTACAGATTGACACATACGCCTCACAACAGGCTCTTGCTGGAAATCAGGGATTATCAGAGTATCCTGATTATCGCGGGCAGGATGTGATTGGAGCCTATAATTACCTGCCCGAACAAAAATGGGGCATCATAGTCGAACAGGATGCGTCAGAAGCTTTTGCCGCTGTGAATAGTCTTCGAAACATTATCCTCGGCTTGATCGTTTTATCCCTCATCGCAATTGTCATAATTGCCATCATCGTAGCCAATTCAATTTCACGCCCGTTACAATCCATGGCTGCTGCAGCCAACCTTATGGCGGAAGGCAAGATCAACCAGAATATCACCTACAAATCAAAAGATGAGATCGGTGAGCTGGCCAATTCCTTCAGGGAAATGATCGAATTCCAGAAAACTATGGCCCATTCAGCCGAGCTCCTGGCAGATGGAGATCTCACCGCTGAAGTTACTCCCAAATCTGATGAGGATGTTCTGGGTGTTGCTTTTGCCCAAATGCTTACAAATTTGCGTGATGCGCTTGGAGCTGTCGCATCGAACGCGCATAATCTAAATAACGCATCAGCGGAACTCGCTCAGGCTTCTGATCAAGCCGGTCAGGCTACCTCTCAGATCGCCACTACCATTCAACAGGTTGCCCGTGGTACTACCCAGCAAACAGAAGCCGCAACCCACTCTGCCGCTTCCGTTGAAGAATTGCGTCGCGCCATTGAGAATGTGTCAAAGGGTGCCCAGGCACAGGCAGAAGCAGTCTCCAAAATGGCCGCCCTTACCGGCTCTCTTTCCACATCCATCCAACAGGTAGCCGGAAATGCCAAATCCGTTTCCGAAGAATCTATTAAAGCTTCTACTGCCGCCCGTGATGGCTCCACAACGGTGACTGACACGATCCAGGGTATGGAGACCATCCGTGAGAAAGTCGGGTTCTCCGCCCAAAAAGTTCAGGAAATGGGGAACCGTTCCGATCAAATTGGCGCGATCGTTGAGACAATTGATGATATTGCTTCACAGACAAATCTTCTGGCTTTGAACGCGGCTATTGAAGCCGCTCGAGCCGGAGAGCATGGTAAAGGCTTCGCGGTAGTGGCGGATGAAGTTCGTAAACTGGCCGAACGGTCCAGTGACGCGACAAAAGAGATCGGTTCCCTCATCCGTGGTATTCAGGAAACTGTCATGGAAGCCGTAAATGCCATGAATGAAAGTGCGACGGAAGTCGAAACCGGAACAGAACGCGCTTCCCGTGCCGGAACAGCCCTTGAGAATATTCTGACGGCTTCGGAAGCCGTGAATGAGCAGGCTCAACTGGCTGCTGATGCCGTTTCTCAAATGGGCACCCTTTCAAACGAACTGGTTGCCGCAGCCGATGATGTGTCTGCCATTGTTGAAGAGAATACCGCGGCTACTGAAGAGATGGCTGCCGGTTCCAGTGAGATCACCCAGGCGATCGACAATATCGCCTCTGTGAGTGAAGAGAATTCCGCTGCTGTTGAAGAGGTATCCGCTTCAGCTGAAGAAATGAGTGCCCAGGTGGAAGAAGTCACAGCGTCCGCCCAGTCACTGTCAGAAATGGCGGTCTTGCTGCAACAGACTGTGGATAAATTCAAATTGGAGTGATAAACTCGAAAAATAATCTGAAACTATATAGATGTCAATTTACAACAAAACCCCGCAAAATGCGGGGTTTTGTGTTTGGCGGAGAGGGAGGGATTCGAACCCTCGATACCTTGCGGTATACGCGCTTTCCA
>CAYRHB010000059.1:12522-21498 GCA_964424035.1 uncultured Leptolinea sp. | reverse complement strand
ACGGAATCCACGGATGGAGAAAACCCGGGCATGGATGCTTTGCAGGAAAGTATAAACGCAGTATTGGCCGGTGCTTCTGAAGATACTGCCGGTGAACCGCCTTCGGAAAAGAAGGTGGAGCAATTATCGACGGCGCTTGGTGAAAACTCAGCCATAAATATGCTGATGGATGTAAATCTGTTGTTCACGGTTGAATTAGGCCGCACACAGATGTCCATTAAACATGTGCTGGAACTTCAAAGGGGTTCAGTTGTTGAACTTGACCGCGTCGCCGGTGAACCGGTCGATGTATATGTTAATGAACACCTGATGGCCCGTGGAGAAGTTGTGGTGGTCGATGATAAATTCGGTGTGAGAATCACCGAATTGCTTGCGCCCGAAACGAAAGATTAAACCATGCTTGATCAATTGAAACAGGCCCGGGAGCGTCTTCGTTCTGTGAAGGGGTTCAATACATGGCTGTGGATCGTGATATTGTTCATTGTCCTGGCTGTTGGTATGTTGATCACCGAACCTCTACCGGCTGCAGAGACTGAGAAGGGCGCGGGTTCATTTGGAAGTACCGGCCTGGCTCTCTCGGTATTCCTGCGTTGGATGGCGGTCATAGGTTTGGTGTATGTCGCTTTCCTGTTCTTCCGGAAGTGGCAAATGAAGAAGACAGGCCCTTCGCGGCAAAGGATTTCCGTCCTTGAACGGTTCTATTTGTCTCCCAAACAAACCTTGATCGTAGTGAAAACGGATAATCGTGAGTTTTTACTGGGAGCTACCGACTCTTCCGTACAATTGATCACTGAATTGGATGCAGAAGATGCCGGAGTAAACCCTGTACCGGATTTTGATACTCTATTGTCCACCCGTCAGGGTGAAACACCTGAAAACGAATCATGAAAACTACCAATGCGAATCCAGTCATAAGTCAACCGGCAAAACAATCCAAAGGTGACCGGGCTGTGACATTCCGGTTCTTCTGGGCGGCTATTGCTTTAATGCTGCTTCTGGTTATTCTTTCAGGTTGTGCAGGAATGACAGAAACGACTGCCCCCGGGGTAACCCTGACCCTGGATCCAACCGGCGAATCAAAAGAAGTGGCCAGTGGTGTTCAATTACTTGTTCTTCTCACTGTGCTCAGTCTGGCTCCTTCCATTCTGGTGCTGGCAACATCATTTACCCGCATCGTTATCGTGTTATCCATGATCCGGAATGCCATTGGTACACCAACCGCTCCTCCGAACAATGTCATCATCGGGTTGGCATTACTGTTGACCTTCTTCAGTATGTCTCCGGTTATCAATAAGATCAATAATGATGCAATCCGTCCGTATTCAGAGAACCTGATCGATCAGGAAACCTTCCTGAAAAAAACCATGGATCACATACGCGACTTCATCTTCAAGAATACACGGGAAAAAGATCTCGAATTGTTCATCTCAATGAATAGTTCCACAAGACCCAATTCATTGGATGATATTGAGACAGTTGTGTTGATGCCCGCGTTCGTGATCAGCGAACTGAAAACAGCTTTTACCATGGGTTTTGTAATCTATGTTCCATTCCTTGTCATTGATATGGTGGTATCCAGTATTCTGCTTTCGATGGGTATGATGATGATGCCGCCATCTCTTGTATCCTTACCCTTCAAGCTGTTATTATTTGTTATGGTCGATGGCTGGTATTTGGTGACCCGTTCACTTCTTCTCAGCTTTAGTTAGAGGAAACCATGACAGAAGCGTATCTAATTACTTTTGCCCAGAACTCTTTGACCATTGCTATATCCATTGCGGGCCCGGTTCTGCTGGCCAGTTTGATCATTGGCAGCCTTGTCAGTCTTGTACAGGCAGCCACTCAGATCAATGAAGTCACCATGACATTTGTGCCAAAGATCATCGCAATAATTGTGATCCTGGCTGTCTTCGGTGGATGGATGGGGCAGCAAATTATCAGCTATACTACAAGTATCTTTAATGACCTACCCAATCTGGTAAGATAAAATTTCAGGAGACGCATGGTTGCACCGCAGAGCGAAGAGCCACAGATTATTGATAGGCGGGTAAAGAAAATTCTCCGCTCAATTGAATTGATGCGTCCCATTCCAATGGTTATTACGCGCATTTTGCGCAGCCTGGATGAGCCGGGGTCAAGTGCCGGGTACATTTCTGAGATCATAGGTTTGGACCAGGCACTGGCTGCGAATGTATTGCAGGCGGCAAATTCTGCGTTCCTTGGATATGGGCCTTCTTGCGCCACGTTGAAAGAAGCAGTAATGCGGTTGGGATATAAACGTATCCGTACGCTGGTGCTGGCTGTGGCTGCCAGCCGGGGGATGGACCAGACTCTGGCCGGGTACAATATGGCGACCGGTGATATGTGGTCCCATTCTGTGGCTACCGCCGTGGCGGCACAGTGGTTCGCACGGGCGATAAATTACCCGGAACCGGAAGAAGCCTACTCAGCCGGCCTGCTGCATGATATTGGAAAGATCGTTTTAAACAAATTTGCGGAAGAGGAATACCGCTGGGTCTTTACTAACCAACAGAAAAAAAGCGAAACCTTCTGGGAAGCGGAGCGCAAGGCTTTTGGCGTTGACCACGCGTATATTGGTAGTTTGATGGCACAGAAATGGACTTTCCCCATGGTCCTGATCAATTCCATTCAGTTTCACCATGAACCGGCAGCGGCTGGAGAATATAAAGCTTTGGCAGCCATTACCAATATTGCCAATGCTCTAACACCCGTGGATCCGGAAACCCTTTCCCGTCTTGGCAACCGCAAGATTGATGATGAGTCCTACAAAATCTTAAAACTCAACCCCGACCAGGTAACGGCCATGAACCAGCAGATGGTCACCTATTACAAAATGAACTTCGGGACGGGGAGATAGCAGAAGAATTGTCTGCCAGCCAAGCTCACAGGGTTCTGATCGCAGAAGAGGACAGGATCGTGGCAGACCTGTTTTCCATTACACTCCGGGAGCTTGGGTGTGATGTCAAGGTTACATATCAGGAAACAAAGATCCGTGACGGTTTTGTTCAATGGAAACCGGATATGGTATTACTGGATCTGTTCCTGCCCGGTTGCAGTGGTTTGGATCTGCTGAGGGAATTCCGGAAGATGGGAATCCGCCTTGGCCGTTCGGTCCCAATCCTGGTTGTGTCTTCGCTTGGCTTCCGGGAGGTGGTGGAACAGGCGCGTGAATTGGGGGCGGTAGATTTTATTCTCAAACCGGTGGATGTGGACAACTTCAGACAAAAAGCTTTGTTGTACCTTCCCTGAGAATTTATTCTTATCGGCATTTTTTACGTATTCTTTAGACCTGCTTCACATTCAATTTACAGTCTGCCAAATCTCTATCCGGTATCCTATTGATAGAGCGAACCGGATCAATTCCTATGATTATTTCTATTGCGCAGACTCAAATTTTTGTCCTGGCGTTAACCCGCATATTAGCGATTCTTGTTCAGGTACCGATATTTGGCAGTGAAGTCATACCCAATCAGGTAAAAATTGGTCTTGGCGTGATTCTATCGATGGTCGTTATCCCGTGGAATCCGTTACCTGTAGAAACCACATCTATCCCCTGGCTGGCTTTTGCCGGTTTGGTGATGCGTGAATTGGTTATCGGATTCCTGGCAGGTTTCGCTGCCACATTGACATTCGGAGCGTTCCAGATCACCGGAAAGTTGATCGATATGTCCAGCGGTTTTGGAGCCGGACAGGTCTTCAACCCGGCAATGAGCGGAGCCGGCGGAACATTGGACCAGTTCTTTTACCTGGTTGTTATGTTGTATTTCCTGTTGACGAACGGACATCATATTTTCCTGCTGGGTTTAAGGGATACTTTCACCCTGCTGCCGTTAAATCAACCCCTGCCTGAGATCAACCCGGAGGCGTTGCTGCAACTGGCTTCAGGCTTGATAACATCCGGTGTACAGATGGCTCTTCCGGTCATTGGCGCGTTATTCCTCACAGACCTCACCCTTGGGCTTCTGGCCAAGGTATCGCCACAGATAAACGTTTTCTTCCTGGGTTTGCCCATTAAAGTTTGGGTGGGTATATATGCCCTTTCTCTTCTATTCGGTTTGCTCGTACCTTCGCTCGACCGCGCGTTCAAAAACCTGGGCCCGCGGATGCTTCAAATTCTGGGTGCATAAACGATGGCAGATAAGACTGAAGCCCCAACTTCTGGAAGGATACGTGAAGCGCGTGAACGCGGTCAGGTTGCCCGCAGCATTGAATTGAATGCGGCTGTGACCCTCATTGCCAGTATCTGGTTGTTGACCGGTCCGGGTAAAAATGTGATATCCGGCCTGGGTGATTTGATGCGTTATACCGTAACGAATCTCCCAACAAATGACATCTCTGATATCTGGCTGCGGGATTTGACAATCCGCAATTTTATGTTCTTCCTCAATCCACTGGGACAATTCATCCTTGCCACCCTGGTCATAGGAGTTGCGACAACCCTGTTACAGACAAATTTCTTGTGGGCTTCAAAACGCCCGTTCTTTGATGGAAGCCGGCTTAATCCAATCAATGGATTTAAGCGCATCTTTTCTTTCCAGGGTGTGATTGAGATGCTTAAATCGCTTCTCAAACTGGTGGTTGTTGGTTGGCCGGTTTACTCGTTTATTATGGGGAATGTTCAATCCATTCTTCAACTGATCCAGATGCCGATAGCACAGGCTATCAGCCAGTGGACCAGTCTGGCAGTTAGTTTAATGTGGCGGGTTGCCGGTGCGTATGTTATTCTTGCCGCGGCTGATTATGCCTACCAGCGGTGGAATTACACAAAACAATTACGGATGTCAAAGCAGGAAGTTATGGATGACCTCAAACGGACAGAAGGGGATCCATTCCTGCGAAACCGCATTCGACAGCAACAGCGTCGTATGGCTCAATCGCGCATGATGACGCGCGTCCCGAAAGCTGATGTGATCGTGACGAATCCTACCCATTACGCCGTGGCTATTATTTATGAATCGGGGAAAATGGAAGCCCCGATCGTTGTGGCCAAGGGCGCTTTCCATGTCGCCCAGCGCATCGTTGAGATCGCCAAAGAAAACAATGTACCGATCGTTCAAAATGTTCCATTGGCCCGTGCCATGTATAAAATGGTGGAATTGGAACATCCAATCCCCCCGGAATTATATGTGGCCATGGCCGAAGTGCTGGCATACGTATACCGCTTGAAGAATCAAAACGGGCACCTGGCTTCTGCCCCTGCCGGATAAGGATCTTTAATTAATGGCAACTGCGAAAACAACAGTTAATCGGTTTGATTGGAGAACCATATTTAAATCCAACGACATGGTCATGGCCATGGGCGTTGTCATGCTGATCGGGATGATGATCGTTCCCATTCCGGCTGGCATGGTTGATGTGCTGGTAATCCTGAATCTGGCCATGTCGCTGGGTGTTATGCTGCTGAGCCTTTACATAAACCGCCCGATGGATTTCTCGATCTTCCCATCGTTGTTGCTGGTCATCACTCTTTTCCGTCTAGGTTTGAATATATCCACCAGCCGGCTGATCCTGATCAATGGTGATGCCGGACAGGTTGTCCAGGTTTTCGGTAATCTGGTAATCGGCGGCAATTATGTGGTTGGTGTTGTCATCTTCCTGATGTTGATGATCATCCAGTTCGCGGTTATCACCAACGGTGCCGGTCGTGTGGCCGAAGTGGCAGCCCGCTTCACCTTGGACGCCATGCCCGGCAAGCAGTTATCCATCGATGCCGATTTGAATGCCGGCATCATCAATGAAGAACAAGCCCGGTCCCGCCGCCGCGAGATCCAAACCGAAGCGGATTTTTATGGTTCCATGGACGGTGCCAGCAAGTTTGTCCGCGGTGATGCCATCGCGGCAGTCATTGTGATCATCGTCAATATCATTGGCGGTTTTGTAATTGGTATGTTCCAGCGCAATCTTTCCCTGATGGATGCCCTGAAGACATACACGCTGTTAACCGTTGGTTCAGGACTGGCCATTCAGATCCCTTCGCTGCTGGTATCAACGGCTGCCGGTTTGATCATTACCCGCAATGCCAATGAGGGCGCGCTGGGCGCATCAGCAACCAAACAGCTGTCCAATTACAATACATTGCTGGCTTCAGCCATCGTTATTGGTTTAATGATGTTCATTCCCGGTGTTCCGAAATTCCCATTCATTCTGGTTTCCGGAATTCTGGGAGGCGGTGCGTATTATGTCAGACGGCAGGAGACCAAAGCGGCTGAACTGGCTGAACTCCCTCCCGAAGCCCCGACTGCCGCACCACTTGAGTCTCCGGAAGAAATGATGGGGATGGTGGTGATTGATCCCCTGGAATTGGAAGTGGGCTATGGATTGATTCCTCTGGTTGATGAGGAACGCGCCGACAACCTGTTGCACCAAATCACCAACATCCGCAGGCAAATGCTGACTGAAATGGGTTTTGTCCTGCCCGTGGTGCGAATTCGGGATAACCTGCGCCTTCCCCCGCAAACATATCGATTAAAGATCAGAGGGGAAGAAGTCGCCCGCGGTGAATTGATGATCGACCGGTATCTGGCTATTCCCGGTTCCCAATCCGAGGAAAACCTGCAGGGTATTGCCACGACCGAGCCGGCATTCGGCCTGCCAGCCTTCTGGATCAGTGACGCTGAAAAAGGCCGGGCAGAGCTGATGAACTACACCGTTGTCTCACCGTTGGCAGTGCTCTCCACGCATCTTACCGAAGTCATCCGGTCTCACGCGGCAGATCTTCTCAGCCGCCAGATGATCCAGGAAATGCTTAACCAATTGAGAGAAAAGACACCAGCCGCGGTGGAAGGTGTTATTCCTGAAATTATCCGGTTGGGTGATGTTCAGGATGTGCTCAAGAACCTTTTGAAGGAGCGGGTTCCCATTCGGGACCTCAGCGGAATTATTGAAGTACTGGGGAAGCATGCCGCTTCCACTCGCGATCCGGCCATTCTGGCTGAAGCGGTACGTCAAACAATGGCACGTACATTATCGAATCTCTATCGCGAAGAGGATGGTTTCATCCATGTGTTCACACTCTCCCCGCCGCTGGAGATGACATTGAAAGAATCTTTGAGTGCAACTGACAGTGGGCTGGGTTTTTCCATTGACACGATAACAGCCCAATCGATTTTGAACGCAACCGGTGAGCGGATGGAGGCGTTGGCCCAGGAGGGGCATCCTCCCGTGTTGTTATGCCCGCGTGAACTGCGTCTCGCTTTCCGCCGGCTGGTGGAGCAGGCATTTCCCAACCTCGTGGTTCTCGCATTCTCAGAGATCAGCGCAGGAACCAAGGTTCAGGCGCACGGGATGGTGGATGTCCCCTTGAACGCATCAGAAATGGCAGGATAAATTCGAATGATTACCCGTTCTTTTCGCGCAGAAACCATGATGCTGGCTCTGGAACAGATCAAAAAAGATCTGGGCTCAGACGCACTTGTGATTTCAGCACGCCAGATACCAGGTGGACAACCCTGGCAGGTCTGGCGGAAACCCGTCTATGAAGTGATCGCAGTCAGACTTGAACCGGGCGAAGAGGACACGGATGCCATTGGTGTGGATTTTAAAGAAAAGCCATCCGGGACCGCTGTCAGACCGGTTTCTAAAGATCTGAACCGGAAAGACATCACAGAAATAAAGAAGATGCCACCTTCCCAGGTAGGTCAACCATTCCGGAAGGCGGCTATGGTTGAGCCGGCACCGGATCTTTCAGGACACAGCGCAAGCCAACCAAAGATCGCGGAACCAGAACCGGTAAAAACTCAGGATGCAATCAACCCTGTGGATGTTGTGGAAATTCGGTCAAAAGTGGCAGAGAAACGGCAGGCAGCCGTGGCGAAGGTGGACCTGATCCAACAGCTGGGCAAGGATGAATCGGTGGAAGATTTGCGGATCATTCAGGTTCCTTCCGATAAAAAGAAACCACTACCCGTACTGCAGCTTCCCCGGCTTGAGTGGGAACCGCAGAAGAAGGATACAGGCGTGGTGGATGGCGCCTGGCCGGTATTGCAGCAATTTTATGATCAACTCCTCCGGCAGGGCGTGGATCCGGCAATGGCCAGACGGGTTTCCCAGGTGGCGGCCGATACACTGGGCTATGAGACGGCAATGGATGAGCGTAAATTGGTTGAATATATTCGCCGCCAGTTGGAGGCTTATATAAAGGTTGTCAGGGAAACTGCCATCAAAACCAGCCAGCTAATATGCATGGTCGGACCAAGCGGGGCAGGCAAGACAAGTTTCTCCGCAAAACTGGCTGTCCGGTACCGTAACGAGTTAAAGCGTTCAGTCGCCTGGGTATGCGCTGATACTGTTCGGACAGGTGGCATTGCTGAAGCCAAAGCGTTTTCTGAAGCGATCAATATCCCCATGAAAGTGGCATACACACCGGCGGAATGCTCAGCCATAGTGGAATCCTTTGCCGGAACAGATTTGATCATTGTTGATACACCGGCATGTAATCCACGCAGCGAAGAGTCGCTGGTGGAAACCGGATCTTTGCTGACGGCACTGCCCGGAAGAGCGACCTGGGTTGTGGTTCCCGCAACTGCCAAGGAGAATGATCTCTCCAATACGATAGGTGCGTTCTCAGTCTTTAACCCGAGGGCGTTGGTATTTACGAAAATGGATGAAACCAATTCCTTCGGACCGGTATATAACCTCGGCGTCCGTTCACAATTACCGTATTCGTATTTCACCCGCGGACCGAGGGTTTTGAATGATCTGGTACCTGCCGCCGCTTCGCGGTTGGTACAGTCACTGTTCACAGAAAGGTTTGATCGATGACAGCAGGTACAGGATTGGATCCCATGCTCCCCGGTCCAGCCAGCAGGACCACCCGGCTTCCTTTACTTCTGGATGTCTTTATGAACGTCACCCAGATATTGATTCTGCTGGTGGCAATTGCCACTGCCGTTATTTCTATTCTGAACCATGCGGGACCACTGACGGTCATTATCCGTACGGCAGTTGCCATACTTG